>JBBDIP010000020.1:26411-36892 GCA_040880305.1 Bacillota bacterium | reverse complement strand
GGGGAAGTGTGGATAGGGCGGTGAGCTAGAGCTTGCACGACTCAGTATCGGGAACGACCGAAGCCAAGGTATCGGCCAAGGACTTCGAGCTCTACTACGGTGACTTCAGGGCTCTGAAGGGTCTAACCGCGTCCTTCCCGAAAAACAGAATAACGGCGATAATCGGCCCTTCCGGATGCGGGAAGTCGACGTTTTTGCGCAGCCTCAACAGGATGAACGACCTTATCGAAGGGGTCCGGACCAAGGGATCTGTGGCGCTTGACGATGTGAACGTCTACGCCCCTTCGGTGGACCTGACCTGGCTGCGGTCCAAGATCGGGATGGTGTTCCAGCGTCCAGTGGTGTTCCCCCTTTCCATTTACGAGAACGTGGCGGCGGCGCCCAGGGTGCAGGGGGTCACTTCCAAGGGCAGCCTTGACGACATAGTTGAAAAGAGCCTGGTATCGGTGGGGTTATGGGACGACGTCAAGAGCAAGCTGCACGGCCCCGCCACCGGCCTCTCGCTTGGGAACCAACAGAAACTCTGTATAGCCAGGTCTGTCTCCACCGGGCCGGAGGTGGTGCTCTTAGACGAACCGTGCTCGGCGCTGGACCCAATCGCCACTCTAAAGATAGAGGGTCTGATGTGGGACTTGCGGGACAAGTACACGATCATCATTGTGACCCACAACATGCAGCAGGCATCTAGGGCGTCCGACTACACCATGTTCATGATGAGCGGTGAGATAGTCGAGTACAACGATACCAAGGCGCTTTTCACCAACCCGGCCGACGCTAAGACCGAGAATTACGTGACCGGCAGGCTCGGATAGACAGGGAGGATCAGAAATGCGCAATCCACGGCTCGCATTTGAGAACCAGCTACGAGAGCTGGAGGACACCTTGCTCAAGATGGGCAGGGAGGCTGCCGCGATGCTGGAGAACGCTCTCTTGGCGTTGGAGACCCAGGACGTCTCTCTGGCTGAGGCGACGATCACGCGCGACGACGTCGTCGACGAACTGCGGTTCGCAATCGAGAAGAAGGCTATGGAGCTGACCGCCACCCAGCAGCCGGCGGCCAGGGACCTGCGAAGGATCTTCGCCTGCATCTCCATCGCAAGCGACGTTGAGCGGGTTGGCGATTACTCGGTCGACATCTGCAAGACGGCCAAGAGGCTGGCCGAGCGCCCGCTCTTCAAGCCCCTTGTGGACATCCCCCGGATGGAGAAGATGGTGGTCGGGATGCTGAAGGACAGTCTGGACGGGTTCGTATCCCGCGACCTCGAACTCATCGAGAAGATGATCGCCGCCGACGACGAGGTCGACCACCTTTACCACTACCTGCACGACGAGCTCTGCGAGTTCATGAAGAAAGACCCTGACAAGGTGGATCAGGCGGTGCAGCTCCTACTCATCTCCAGGTACCTGGAGAGGGTCGCCGATCACATCACCAACATAGGAGAGCGTGTCTATTACGTCGAAACAGGTGACCTCCGGGAGCTTCACCAATGACAAGGACTACCGATGAAGTCGCAACCGGCGAGGAACTCCAGCGCGGCGAGCGCTTTCTGGCCGCCTACAACGTGATCGAGCAGGCCATGCAGCGCAGGTCGGGTGATGTCGGCAGCAAGGAAGGCTTTCGGCGCCTGGTTGACCAGCTTTCCGACCGGGACTGGACCGTCCGCGAGTTCAGGGATGATCTGATTGAGTTCGCCGAGCTCCGGAACGCCATAGTCCACGAGAGGACTAGGCCCGGTTACCTGATCGCTGTCCCGCTCAAGGGCACTGTTGACAGGATCGAGGGCATCGCCGGCGCGATGGAACGTCCGCCCCTGGTGTATCCACAGTTCAAGCGGGAAGTGGCGCGGTTCAATGCGGACGACCCCATGAGGTCGGTATTCTCAGTCATGAGCGCAACAGGGTACTCCCAGTTTCCTGTGTACAGGGGTTCCGAGTACCTAGGGCTCCTAACTGACGGAGGCATCGCCCGCTGGGTCGCCCGGGCGCTTACCGGGCGAGACCCCAAAGAGACGCGCAGCCCGTCTGAAGTCACAGTCGGCGATGTGCTTAAGAGCGAGAAGAACCCGGACAGGGCCCAGTTCATCTCCAGGGACGCAACCGTATACCAGGCCGAGCAATCGTTTGTCACTTCGAGCCGCAAGGAGAAGTGGCGCGTATCGGCGCTGCTCATCACCGAAAACGGGCTCGCCGGGGAAAAACTGCTGGGGATAATCACCCCGTCCGATATCCTAGCCTTAACTCGAGAGTAACGCGAGGAGCAAATGAGCGAACAGACCGTTTTCACAGTTTACCTTATAGGACATAAGAACCCTGACACCGACTCGATATGTTCGTCCATCGCGTACGCCAGCTTCAAGAGCGCGGTGGACCCGGTCGACCGGTTCGTCCCGTCGCGACTAGGCCCGCTGAACAGGGAGACCCAGTTCGTGCTGGACTATTTCCGGGTCCCGGCCCCCGTCCTCTTGGAGCATGTCTACGCTCAGGTCATGGACGTAGCCTTCGACAAAGCAGTCTCGGTGACAAGCGACGCATCTATGAGGGATACATGGCAGCTTATGGCCAGGAGCGGCGTCAAGACGGTGAACGTGGTGGATGGGGCCGGCAAACTTGTCGGTCTCATCACGCTGGGAGACATCGCCGAGGCATATCTGGAGTCGGCCGAGGCCTCATTTGGCGACCCGGTGCCAGTAAGGAACATCGTGAGCACGCTGGACGGGGTCCTTCTCTTGGGGGGCTCCCAGGGTTTCTCGGGCAAAGTCGCGGTGGGCGCTTCCGCTTCGCGCGGCACGGAGCCGGTGCTCCTCATATGGGACGGCCAGGTGCCTGAAAGAGCGAGCCTGATCACTCCGGGAGTGAGCGTCTTGGTGGCCGCCGGGAACTGCGGCGTGCCTGCCGGCGTCATGTCGGCCGCCGCAGGCGCGGGAGTCGCCGTCATTTCGACTCCGCACCCGACCTACGAGGCAGTGCGGCTGGTAGGACAAAGTTTCCCCGTGCTCCGGATCATGACCGGGGCGGACCTTGTGACCTTCCGCCTGGACGACCTCATCGACGACGCCAAGGAGACCATGCTCCGGCACAAGTACCGCAACTTCCCCATCATTGACGACCAAGGGCGCCCGGTCGGTATGCTGGCTCGCCGGCACATCCTGGACTACTCGGGCAAGAATGTCATCCTGGTGGACCACAACGAGAAGTCCCAGTCGGTCGAGGGGATAGAGCAGGCGACGGTACTTGAGATCATCGACCATCACCGCATCGCCGCCGTCGAGACCGACCAGCCCATTGTGTTCATAAACCGTCCTTTGGGGTGCACCGCAACCATCGTTTTCGACCTGTACGACCAGAGGGGCATGGTCCCAACCATTCAGGTAGCAGGCCTCATGTGCTCGGCCATACTCTCGGACACCCTTGCGTTCAAGTCTCCTACCTGTACCCCCGAGGACGTGAGAGCGGCGGAGAAGTTGGCGGCTCTGGCAGGGGTGGACATGGAGGAGTTCGCCAAGTTCATGTTCGAGGCCGGGACGTCGCTGGAAGGTAGGACCGAGCGCGACATATTCTACGGCGACTTCAAGGAGTTCCGCGTTGGCCAGTTCCGCATCGGCGTTAGCCAGGTCAACATCTACAACACCAGGCTGGGCCCTTTGAAGTCCCTGCTCATTGAGTTCATGGACCGTGAGAGGAAGGGGAGGGGCTACGACATCCTCCTGCTCATGCTAACGGATATCATAAACGAGGGTTCAGACATCCTGGTCGTGGGCAATAACGAACTGGTTGAGCGGGCGTTCGGCGTCAACGTGAAAGGAAGGAGCTTTTTCCTCACAGGCGTCATCTCCCGAAAAAAGCAGGTGATCCCCCGGCTGATCAGGGCGATCAACGCAATGTAGGGGTACATACACAGGGTACATACACGGGGTCCATTCACAAGGAGGCAGTCAAGATGGCCATTGAGAACGGGAAGCACATAACCTGGGTAGAGAAGGCGTTGGCCGAGATCGGCAAATGCCAGGAAGAGTACGTTGACCTCATAACCAGGGTGACTGAGATACCCGCTCCAAGCCACCAAGAAGGCGAGCGTGGGGAGTTCATCGCCAAGAAGATGAAGGAATTCGGATTTCCCGTGGTCCAGATAGACCCCGCCGGCAGCGTGGTCGGCTTTTTGCTTGGAAAGGACCCGTCGAAGGTGATCGTGAGCATGGCTCACATCGACACCGTGTTCCCCATGGACACCCCGCTAGAAGTCATACGCGACGGCAACATCTTGGCGGCGCCGGGAGTCAGCGACAACTCAGCGTCGGTGGCAGGCATGCTTCTCCTGGGCAGGTTCTTCGCCCGGAACCTCCCGCTTCCGCACCCGGTCGTGCTTATCGGCAACGCGGGCGAGGAGGGCCTCGGTGATCTAAAGGGCTCAAGGTACTTCTGCGCTCACGTCACTGATTACGATTTTGACGGGTTCAAATTGGACCCATCCAAATTGGTCTTCCTAAATATCGACGGAGGGTTGGGCCAACTGGTCAACGCCGGGATTGGCTCGCGTCGCCTGAAAGTTACCTTCACCGGCGAGGGCGGGCATAGCTGGGGAGCGTTCGGCAAGTCCAGCGCAATCCACGGTCTGGGCACGGCCATCGCGGGCATCGCAAAGGTCAAAGTGCCTTCCAGCCCCAAGACTACCTACAACGTGGGCGTTATCTCCGGCGGCTTATCGGTCAACTCTATCGCTGCCAAGGCTGAGATGCTTATCGACATGAGGTCGGTCCGCGACGACACGCTTGCCGCGGTCGAAAAAGACGTCCGCGCCGCTATGGATGCCGCCGCTGTCGAAACCGACACAACTTACGTGGCGGAAGTTGTCGGCGACCGTCCCACCGGGATGATTTCGCCGGATTCCCCCCTTGTCGCGGGCCTTGTCGCCGTGGGCAAGCAAAACGGGGTGGACCTTCATATGTCGCCCTCTAGCACTGACTCCAATATCCCGCTGTCCATGGGCTGGCCGTCGGTGACAATGGGCTTCAAGAATTCGGAGAACGGACACCGGGTTACCGAGTACCTGTATATCGACTCTCTGGTGCCCGGGCTGAAATTTGCCCTATGCTGCTACGAAGCATTGCTGTACGATAGATTTTAGGATCTAGCAGGCAATCTATCGCGCAGCGGGGGCGGACAGGTGGACTCGGAGGAGAGAAAGGCTCTAAGCAGGATACGGTTGGTCGCGATGGATCTGGACGGGACACTCCTGCGGCGGGACGGGACAGTCTCGCCTTACACTAGGTCCATGGTCCGAAAAGCCTCAAGGGCCGGCATCGAAATGGTACTGGCCACGGGGAGGACGAGCGCGACCGCAGAAAGACTCGGGAGGCTTTTGGGATTGGGCGGGCCGTTCATCTGTTCCAACGGCGCCCACGTCCTTTCCATCGCCCCCAGGGCGGACTGGCAATTCATCCCCATTCCCGCTGACGTGCTTCCCGGAATCCTGGCGGTCCTTCGTGGATTCGGCGTCCGGTTCGAGGCCGCAGTGAAAGGCGCGGTTGTGTTCGAGGGGCAGGTTTCCGTGCGAAGGCCGCTTCTTGAGATGCTCCGCGCCAGGATCCACGGGACTCAGAGGATTATCCCGGTAGGCGGGACTGAGAAGCTGGCGGGCAAGGTAGTCAAGGTGTTCACAGGCGCCACAGCCGATCTGGTAAGCAAGGTTACCTCGGCCGGCGAAGAGGCTTTCCCCGGTAGGCTCCGCTATATCACCACGACCACGTCGAGCGGCCAGTCGATCCTCGAGATTCAAGACGCATCAGTCAACAAGGGACAAGCCCTTGGTCTGGTAGCCGAAAGGCTTGGGTTATCGATGGACGAGACCGCCGCCATTGGCGACGGCGACAATGACGTCGAGATGCTGGAGGCCGCAGGGTTAGGTGTGGCGATGGCAAACGCGTCGCCCAAACTGACCATGGCGGCGGACCGCTTCGCCCTTTCCTGCGAGCAGGACGGGGTGGGGTACTTCCTCAAAGAGCTGCTGGAGGCTCAATCAGCCTAGGGTTGATGCTCTCAGCATCAACCTGCGCTGAGGGTTGATGCTCTCAGCATCACGTCGCGCTGAGGGTTGATGCTCTCAGCATCACCTCGCTTAGCACTGATGCTCTCAGCATCACCTTGCGGTGAGCGCTGATGCTCTCAGCATCACCTCGCTTAGCACTGATGCTCTCAGCATCACCTTGCGGTGAGCGCTGATGCTCTCAGCATCGCTGCTCACATCAGCCTAGGTACAACCTCCCCCGCCCGCGCAGGCGCAAGCGCACGCGCAGGACACACAGGCGCAGGCACAAGCGCAACTGGGAGGCGTGAACCCGCCGTGCTGGCCTCCGCCCCCACCGCCGAAGATGTTCCTGGACGGAGCGCGGGCGGGAGTCCATATCTCCTCGCTTATAGCCCGGAAGCTCTCCCGCTCCTGATCCCCCAAAAGACCGCCGTAGATCCCGGTGTACTGCCCGTAGATGGCGCCCGGCCACATGTAGTACGGGTAGCCGAACGGCCGTCCAAGCATGAACCCCATCATCCACCAGTTGGGAAGCGCCTGACCGGCTCCTTCGCGCGGCAACTGGTTTTCGGCGTCCTTCATGCGGTCCTCATCTTGCAGGAGCCACAGAAAGTTTCTATCCATGGCCGAGAGCCTCAGCTCCGGCGTCTCGGCGGCCGCGACCTCGTCCCACGTCTGCCGGATAACCTCGCGGTAGAAATCCTCGGTCTCTTTTCTGCAGTACGGGCGCATCTTTTCGTTGACCGACGTGGCGAGGTACTTGAAGAACGGGACCAGCTTCGACCCGGTTATTTCGCCCGAGCCTATATCCACAGCCTCGATGAACAGCCTCTCAGCCTCGGAAAGGTCCCTTTCGTAGACGATCGCCACGCGCAGCGGGTTTTGGGACGTAACCCGCAGGAAGCCTTTCTTGACCAGGGCGAACATCATGAGCGTCAGGGTCTTCTCCGGCGGCTGCCTTAGAAGGACAGATGCTTCAACCGGACTCAGGGTCTCGTTGACTCCGACGCCCTCCATGCTGACCTGGGGCGGAGTGTATTCCTCCCTGTTGCGGTTTGAGATAGCGGCGAAAACTATCATCCCTGCAAAGGCCACGACGAACAGCCCTATTATCGAGGAGGAGCCGAAGCCGCCGGTGGGCCTGGCGGGCGTCCAGTCCTGAGGAGGCACTGCAGGCTGCGCGGGCTTGGTTTCTTGCATGGGCAAAGTGACGTACTTGTCGGGAAAGCCTATGTTTACGCTGACCTTCTCGTTGGACTTAAGGTCCCTGAACTGCCACGAGACGACGTACGCGCCGGACTCGGTCTGGGCTATCCCGTCCCACAGACGCGAGCCCGTTTTTATCTCCGACTTCTCGACCTTGCCCGGCAGTATCACCGCGATGTCTTGCACCGCGACTGGGGCGGACCACCAGCCCGGCGTGTACTGCATGGTGGCGTAGCCAGCGTTGCGGCTGTCCCTGAATATGAAGCTCGGGATGGTAGCGGTGATGGTGAACCCTTTTTGGGTCCCCGGTTTGATCGAAAACCCGGTGAGCGTCGCCACGTACTCGCCGCCTGACGACCGGGTGTCGAACTTGACGGCCTTTCCGTCCTGGTCGACCACCGACGAGACCTTGGTGCCGGACGTAGGCAGTCCTGCCCAAATCTCTGTCCCTGCGTCCGATGAAGACTGCTCGACTTTGAACTCAAAGTACCGGAGGAGGGTGACAGAGCCATCGGCGTTGATCGTCAACTGGTCCTGCTGTTTAGGTATGGAGTAGACGAACGCCGCGCGAGAGACAGCGGGCAACGCGAGCATGAATGCCGTGACCAGGACCAAAGCCAGCCAAGGCGAAACCATTTTCCTCAACCGTGCCTTCTGCATGTGATGAGCCTCCCGTAAGTAGCACGCTCAGCCGGGCTTATCTTATGGGTTCAACGACCTCTTGGACGGCGTCCCACCAGCCTGGATTGAGAAAGCCCAGCCTCCAGACGGCGACCCCCCGCAAATTGTACCGCTTGGCCAGGGAAATGCGGGCCTGCAACGACCTGTTGCTCTCGGTGAAGGCTTGGAATGACTTGTCGCCTTCCTGCCACCAGATGGACTCGGACGCCGACTCCGGGCTGAAAACCCGGGCCGCATCGGCAGTTCCGACAGCGTCCCTGGCGGCGGGCCTGGCTTCAAGAGACGCAATCTCGCCATCGGAGCTGTACCTAGTGCCGTAACCCGGTATGCCCAGGATGATCTTGTCCTTGGGAACGGCCTCAAGTTCAAGCCTTATGGCTTCATCCACTCTGTCCCAAGGAGCCGTCGCCGAGGGAGTGGAGGGGTCCTCGTACCCGTAAGCCATGACGACCACGGCGTCGGAGAGCTCGCCCAGCCGCTTGTGGTCGTACCCCTTGTAGGCGCTGTTCACCGGGGGAACCACGGCGTAGACCTTTGATCCGTGGAGGTATCTCTTCAGCGCCTCAAAGAATGCGTTCAGATTGGCGGCGTCCTTCTCGCGCGTGGCCTCATCGGCTCCGAGGCCCTCAAAGTCCACCGCAGCCCCGTCGTAGTCCACCGTGACTGCGGTCGCCATATTGAGCGCGAGCCGCTCGCGAAAGCCCCTGTCAGCGAGGAGAGAAGATAGGTTGCCGTCCTTGTTTTCGGCGTAGAACATAGCTACCGGTTTTGACTCGGCGGCGCGCATTTTTAGCAGCACAGCCTCCCATCCGAGCGGCTTGGCGAAGCCGGAGGGATGCCCTGACGAGTAGATGGAGCCCTCGGGGCTCACTGCGAACCAGCCGAGGAAGGCGCCGGCCATTTTGGATGCGGGCGAAGCGGGGTCGGGCAGCATGGGGTAAGGGTACTTATGCCCGAACAGGTCCTCCCAGCTGGGGTACTCGAGAGAACCCAGCGCGTAGAAGCCCCATACCTGCATATCTGATTTGGGTGACGAGACGTCGGCGGTGTACGTTTCGGGATCCCACAGCACCTTGTAACCCAACGTCTCGCTGAAGAACCGCAGCGGGACGACAGTGGCGTCGCCCTGGAGGTGCGCCGCTTTAGGCAGGTTGGAGGGTCTAGCGGACCCATCCTCCTCTACAGTGACCGCGGCGTCCCCCAGTCTGAGGGAGATCTTCATGCCGTCCTTGACGCATTCGATTGGGCTAGTTTCGTCAGCCCACAGCACTTCGAACCCCAGCGACTCTGAAAGGGCCCGCAGCGGGACCATGGTTACGTCTTCTTCAAGGAACGGTGAAATGCGGAAGGCCACAGGCAGTCCGTCCAGAAGGACGGTGACCTCCCTTACCTCAGGCGCCGCGGTTTCGGGCGCCGCGCCTGCTTCGCCGGGGATGGCAAGCATTAAGAAAGCGATCGTCAGCAAGGTCAGCAGTTGAGACCGAAAACGCATCCGGATCAGGCCTCTCCTTAAGACTTTTCTATGTATACTCAGTTATATCATGGTCGCTAATTGGAAGACCAAGTACCAATATCAGGACGACGTGTGGGACGCGGTGGAGGGCACCGCGTCCGGCTTCTTCACCTCGGCCTTATCTGGAGTCCTGCTCTACCTGGCTTTCCCCCCTGTCTCCTGGTGGCCTCTGGCGTGGGTCGCGCTGGTGCCCATGATGAGAGCCCAGTACCAGACCTTTCCGGATGAGCTGTCGTGGATGGCAGTCCCCTCGACCACGGTGACGTTCCTGGCGCTTCACTTCAGCAAGGTGTCGGTCGGGTTTGCCCTGGGGAGCGATGCCCTGCCTCCGGTGGTGAGAGCCCTACTCAAGAGCAAGTCCACCATTTTGATGACTGTGTGTTTCTCGCTGGCGGTCCTGTCTGCGGCGTCGAGGCGCTTTCAAAAGCGGTCGGGCTGGAGGTTTCAGGTCGCCGAACCGGTCCTCTTCTGGATGGGATTAGACTACTTGCGGGACTCCGTCCCCGTGCTGGGGACGTCGGCCTCCTTCGCTTACTCCCAGTTCAAAGTGCCGGTCATAGCAAGGATCGCTTCGCTGGTGGGCACCTTCGGCCTGACAGGGATGATCGTGGCGGTGAACGCCGCTCTGACAGCCGTGATTTTGGCGCGGCGCAGGGACGACAGAGGGTACCTGTGGAGGCGCCGGGCTCCTCCGGAGGTAAAGGCGTCGCTCTACAGGCAATCCCGCATCGCAGTCATCGTGGCCGGTTCACTGCTGGCGTGGAGTCTGATTGCGAGCCTGATGCCTGCCGGTCAGGTGGACCGCGTCACCGTGGGGCTGGTCCAGCCGGGACGAAAGATGACCTTCGAGTACGACAAGGGCATGTACACATTGCGCCAGCTGACGTTGGAAGCATCGATGTACGGGGCGAAGATAGTGGTCTGGCCCGAAGCCAGCTTCCGGGACGACCCCCGCACGCAGGATATCTGGCCGGACATCTGCGACATAGCTTCCGATGCCGGCTGTTATCTGGTGGTCCCCTACTTCACCGAGGCGCCCGGGACCCTCGACGTGCCCGA
>JBBDIP010000020.1:0-26401 GCA_040880305.1 Bacillota bacterium | reverse complement strand
GACGTCGTCCCCCAGTTCATCAACGAGGGGCTCCTGGTGTCGCCCGCGGGCGAGGTCCTGGGAGCGGGAGCGAAAGACCATCCGGTGGCCCTGCTGGGCGAAACCAGCGCCAGCAGGGGAGAGTACCCGGTCTTCGACACCCCCTTCGGCAAGGTCGGCATAATGATCTGCTACGACCTCAATTTCACTGACACCGCCAGGCGGTTGGCGCAGGGCGGAGCCCAGATCCTCTGCGTGCCGTCCAACGACTGGAAGGCCATCAGCCAGGCCCAGTATATGTACGCTATCTTCCGCGCCGCCGAGAACGGGCTGGTGGTGCTGAAAGCCGACAGCAACTACGACTCTTGCATAGTCGCCCCCGATGGGAGGATCGCCCGCAAGGCTGTCAACTACGCGGGCGAGACGGCGGTCCTGGTGGCCGACGTGCCCCTCCGAAACAGCCTTCCTCTGGCCGCCTACCTGGGGAACCTCCCGGGCCTGATATCCCTCGCGGTCTGGACCATATGCATGTGCTGGAGTCTTGTCCCGAAGCGCGCGCAAAGGTAATACCGGACGCCGCTCCCCCATACAGCTGCTAAGACATGGTTGTAATGGCGCTGATCCATAGGAACCGCCTGCTGACCGGGGCGTTATTCGCGGCCCTGGCCATTGGCGTCGTCATGGGTATGTCTTCCGCCTTCTTGGCGCATAGCCGTCCGGCGGCGTCCGGCGGCGTCTTGGTTCAGAGTCCCCAGGTATCTTCCGTTAACATGCTCCGGCAAAGGTTCGAGACCCTGCTTGACGGCGATCTCGAACGGATCCGCCCGAACTACCTCGTAGAAGACCTGGGCGGAGAGTACGCCTGGGACAAGGAGCGCGAGAGGACGCGGTACTTTCGAGCCTGGCTTCTTGAGCGCGGCCTCACACTGACGTCCGCATCCGCTTGGTTCGAGGTTGACTCCATAGCGTCGCTCGGCAGGGGCTCTTACAGATTGGAGATCACTGAGCACGGGCTGTATGAGTACCGCCCTTCGGCAAATCCGTCAGGTCCGACCCACGCGTTCGGTTCCCGGACCGTCCACGTGATGGAGATTGTTTTCAGCGAAGACAGGTGGCGCATCGCCTACGACTGGTACGCCGATCCGCTGGGGGATAGCGCTATCGACCCGAGCAAAGGGCAGATCGCGCCGTCCGCTAGCGGGACACGACCTGCTCCTGCTCAGGAGTTCGATAGAGGAAAGGCCGCCGAGTACGCCCTGCGGTACTCGGGGGTGCGGTCTCTCCCCGGCGGCGGGAAGTACAACCGATCCTACCAGGTATACAGCTACGTCGGCGGAGACTGCGCCAACTTCGTCTCCCAAGTCCTTGCGGCCGGAGGCCTTCCGCAGGACTACGGCTGGGCCTACTCGCGCGGAGGCAGCGCGTCGTGGACCTGCAGCCAGGACCTCATTTGGCACCTTATGGGCAGTGGCACCGGTCGAAGGGTTTACTGGGGGACCTTCGCCGGTGCACTGCTGCCTTTGCCCGGGGAGCCGCGCGGGGCAATCGGGTTACTTCAGCCGGGAGACGTCATTGGCTACGAGATCAGCGGCGAAGTTACCCACGTCGCCGTCGTCGCTGACTTTGACCCTTCCGGCTGGCCAGTCATCGCCAGTCACACAGCCGACAGGCTGTATTTCCCCTGGGACCTGGGGTGGAACCGGGATACGGTTTTCTGTTTCATCCACATCGTCTACTGAGCTCGCTGAGTACTCGCGTTCTACTGAGGCAAACGGCCGTCGTCCAGGTCGAAGAATGACTCCATTTGTTTGTCGGGGAAGGCTGTTTTGAGGGCTGCGATGAATTTTGAACCCGGCGACCGAAGGCCCCTCAGCACTCGCGAGAGAGACGCCCTCGAAATCCCCATCTTTCTTGCCAGTCGCGCCTGCGTCATCTCGGATTCATCTAAGGCCCTGCGGAGACGCTCCGGGGAGAACCTGTTCACCTGAATCACTTCCCGTTGCCTGCGGGTGACATATTGAGTATATAGCGGACGTTGCGGGTCGTCAACATACGGCGGATCCACGGCCTGAGATGAGGCAACCGTCACCCAGGTGACGGTCCGCGGCCGAAGCGTTCTCTGGCCGACGGTCAAGCGTTGGTGGTTGCCTGGGGTGACGGGTGCCTCTTCGGTGACCCCGCCTGGTTGCCGAATGGCAACTTCCAATATAAACTGACAGTGATGCCAAGTTGGCGGCACGCAGTGGATGAGCGGACGCGGAGCGATGACATGAGCGTAGGGGAATACATAAAGAACAAGCGGTTGGAGAAGGGGCTGAGCCAGCGGCAGCTTTCGGTCGTGTGCGGGATCAGCAACAGCGAGATTTCCCGCATCGAGGCGGGGGAGAGGCAGAACCCGTCTCCGGCTGTACTTCGTCCAATTGCGGCGGCGCTCGGCGTGCCGTACGAGGAGATCCTTTCGGCGGCAGGTTACTTGCCGTCTGGCACCGAGGCCGGTTCCAGTCCCGGGGGAGGCCTGGACACGGCCCGCTTCCCCGACTGGGTCTACAATCTCCCTCCCGACCTGTACGACTTCGTGAGAGAGGACGCTTCAAACGGATGGGCCTACCTGCGCATGGCCAAAGGCTTCTCCAGGAAGGACCTGGCCCCCGGTGAGCTGGAAGCCCTGGTAAGGACATGGATCCAGGCCAAGCGCGGATACGGAAAAGGACCCGGACACGAGAAAGGACCCGGACGTAAGAACTGATCCCGGGCCCCATCCTGCTAGATCACGCTCTCGAGCTCCTAGGTTCCTACTCCTCGACTTCGACGATCATCTCGATCTCAACCGGGATACCCCGGGGCAAGGAGGACATCCCCACAGCCGACCTCGCGTGCCGGCCTTTCTCCCCGAAAACCTCCACCATCAGGTCTGACGCTCCGTTGATCACCTCGGGCTGGTTCCCAAAGTCGTCGGTCGCGTTGACCATCCCGAGCAGTTTCACGATCCCCTTCACCTTGTCCAGATCCCCAACGGCCTGCTTCAAGGTGGCCAGGAGGAATAGCCCGCAGGCGCGAGCGGCCTCATAGCCCTGCTGTTGCGTGAGGTCGCGGCCGACCTTACCCACCCAGGTGGGTTCCGAACCATTGCAGCCGTGGCCAGATAAGTAGATCGTGTTATCCACGCGCTTCCACAGCACGTAGTTGGCCATCGGGGACTTGCCGGTCGGGAGTTCGTAACCCAGTTCCTTTATGCGCTGCTCGATCTTCAAGACTAGGGCCCCCTTTCCAAACCTCTACGCCCCATTCGCTGACGCCTTCCATTTTTCCTCGCCCGGCTGCGTCCCCTCGTGAAGAGGGAATCTGTCGTCAGGTTCCGAAACATATCGCTAGTAGCCAAACAGGCTTCGGAGAGGATGATCTCACAGATGTCTTCCAGGATGGCTTCCCATATGTCAAAGTCGGGGATGGTCGCGGCGGCGCATCCCCTCGCAGTGGTTCACGGTCTTGAGGCACTGAGGGGAGGCGGCAACGCGATGGACGCCTGCCTGGTCATGGCGGGTGTTACGGCTGTCACCATGCCCCATATGTGCGGCTTGGGCGGGGACGCCTTCTTCATCTACTACGACGCTTCTGCCGGGACCATCGCCGCTCTGAACGGCAGCGGTGCGCCCGGTGACGCATCCACGCTGGAGTTCTTCAAAGGCACCGGCCCCATCCTCCCACAGGACGGCATCTTCTCGGTGGGCGTCCCCGGAGCGCCCCTGGTCTACGAGCTGGCGGCGCGCCGGTTCGGGACCTTCAGCCTCCAAAAGTGCTTCGAGCCTGCCGTCAAGGTTGCACGCGATGGTTTCCCCGTGACTTTGGGCCTGACTCGGGCCATCGGCGCCGACCGCGAGAAACTCTCCAAGTATGAAGGGACCAAAGAGGTGTTCCTGCCAGGTGGGAATCCGCCGAGTCCCGGCTCCATCCTGAAGCGGCTTGACATGGCTGAGACTCTCAAAGGGTTTGCCGAAGGCGGCGCGGAGTATATGTACAAGGGCCCGTTCGCGGCCAAGTTCTATCAGATGAACGCGGCGATGGGGGGGACCTTCACAGGCAAGGAGTTCGCGCGTCACATGGATGAACCCTCGCCCTACTACGACCCCATCCGGACCGACTACCGCGGGTACACGGTTCTGCAGACCTCGCCTGTCTCTCAGGGTTTCATGGTCCTCGAAGAGATGAATCTGCTGGAAGGGTTTGATCTGGCTTCGATGGACCCGCTCGGCGGCGAGGCCATGCACCTCATGGTGGAGGCCAAGAAGATCGCCTTCGCCGATAGGAACCAATTTGCCGGGGACCCCGACGCCACCGGCTTTGATTCCGGCAAGTTTACGTCGAAGGAGTACGCTGCGGAAGCCAGGAAGCGCATAGATCCTGCTCAGGCCTCGGGTCAGGCCGCGGAACGGGAGGACGACGGCGACACCACTTCCTTCGTGGTCTGGGACCGCTTCGGCAACTGCTGCTCATTCATCCACAGCAACGCGTTCGCCTTCGGGTCGTGCCTGATGGTGCCCGGCACCGGAGTTCTCCTGAACAATCGGGTCGGTCGCTCCTTTGTGCTGCAGCCGGGACATCCAAATTGCCTGGCTCCGGGCAAGAGGCCGATGCACACGTTGAACTGCTACATGGTCTTGAAGGACGGAGCCCCATTCGTCGTCGGCGGCACCCCAGGTGGAGATGGGCAGCCCCAGTGGAACATGCAGATGCTCAGCCTCATGTTGGACCACGGGATGGGTCCCCAGGAAACGGCCGACTTCCCCAGATGGATCTCCTCTCCCGGGACCGACGTGATCGGCCTCGGCAAGCCGTTCGAGGTGAGGATGGAGTCCAGATTCCCTGCTCTGACAGCCAACTACCTTGCCTCGCTCGGCCACGCCGTTAGAACAGTAGGGGATTGGGCGGGCGCTGGCGGTGCCCAGATCATCATGAAGGACCCGGATACGGGCATTCTGCTGGGCGGGTCGGACAAGCGAGTCGGAGGACTGGTGCTGGGGTACTAGGCACAAGGGCGTCTACCTGGGGGCTTTTGATTGCAGAAAGAGATGCGGAAAAACACCTGGATGGCCGGGGTCATTGTATTGTCTCTCGGCTGGCTTTTGCTGTACGCAACAAGGACTGCGCTTTCATCGGCTCTCAAGGAGATAGGGGACTATTGGGGGCTTTCCGAGGGGTACCTCGGCTTCCTGTCTTCATCGTTCTTCGTCTCCTATATGCTCTTGCAGATACCGTCCGGTGTCCTGGCCGACAGGTTCGGCTCACGAAAAATGATCATCGTGGGTTTCGGCGTCCAGGCTGTGGGGCTGCTGTTGGGGGTCCTGGCGCGGAATCCTATCCAGTTCCTCATGGCCCGCATCTTCACGGGCGCGGGGCAGGCAACCTACTTCGCCTGTCAGCAGGCCATCCTTAGTTTCACGCTTCCTCCTGAGAGGAGAGCGGGAGGGGTCGCCGTGACCACGGCCGGGGCGGGCATCGGTAGCGCGGTCGGCTTCCTCCTGGGCAAGTTCCTATCCGCCTTCTCTCTCGGCTGGAAGATGCCGTTCGTGGTGCTTGGATTGCTGTCGGCTGCGTTCATTTTCGTCGTGCTGGCTGCGGTGCCTGAGCCGCGAGCCAAAGCGAGGGTTTCAGGGACGCCGGCCACCAACTCGGCGGTACAGCAGGCAGAGCGGCAGGCAGACAGGGCTGCAGGCTCGAAAACTGGCCCCGGCTGGGGATTCCTTGCCTGCCTGGCCTTCTCTCACTTTCTCACGATGTACGGCTTCTACCTGATGCTGACCTGGCTGCCCTACTACCTGGAGACGGTGAGGGGACTCAAAGGTGGGCTGTCGGCAGTGATCCCCGTGGTGATGCCTCTCATCATGGCCCCCGCTACCATACTGTGGGGATTTGCGGCTGATAGAAGGAAGAGCAGGGACTTTGTCCTTTGGATAGCCTTGCCCGTAGCCGCGTTGGCTACTGCCGCAATCCCGTTCATGAGCACGCCGGTGTCGCTTGCCGCAGTTCTGGCGCTGTACGGCGCCACCGGTAAACTCGTCATAGACCCTATCCTGGTTTCGGCGATTTCGGAGAACGCTCCCGCGCAGACCCGGGGGACCACTCTTGCGACGTTCAACTCTGCAGCGAGCCTGGCAATGGTCATTGCGCCGTCGGCGACGGGACTGATGGCGCAGTGGCTCGGCAGTTTCGACGTCAGTTTCTACATGGCCGGGCTGTTCCACCTTATCGCCCTGGTCTCGTTCGCCCAGGGCATGCGGATCCTTGCGCGATCCAAGGCACGGGACGCCGGTGTCGGAAAGCAGGCGGTGGCGGGAGATTAGCGGCAGTATCCAACGAACCATGATGTGGACTCCCGGCCCAAGAGCCGGGAGTCTCCTTTTATGGCGTATGTCGTAGCTGTGGCCAGGTGTCCGGTCTTCGGTAGGGTCTCTTCATGCGCATTTCCGCAATCTGGGCCCAGAAGTGCCCTATAGGCAGGGATTCTACGACCTTCCGATAGCACTCTGTGGCCGCCTGCCGGTCACGTGGGCGTTCTTCCCCCAGTTTGAGCAAGGTACAAGCCTACGGTCGAGATCGTCTAGATGAGCTACCCTGAGTCTCCCTTCGGGAGTGCTTTCCATCGCGCGACGAGCCGCGTGGTATTCACTGGGCTTACCGTCAGGATGCCAATCGACCGGATACCACGGGTGCCCTGTCCTGTTAGCCCACGGTATGCCTACCATGTGCATCTCCGGCGCGCCAGTGAACTGCCCTGCCTCGGCCTCTTCGGCGCGGAGTTCCAAGCAGAGCGCGTCCGGGCCTAACTCGTCAAGCAGCTGCTCAAGATGCTTCCAGGAGTATCGGGGCAAGAACTCATGGCCGACGTGGGCGGTCCCGATCACCAGCAGTTCAGTTGGCCTTTCGGCCTTTGGAGCATCCATCCGCTCTCACTCTCCTGTCTTCGAGTATGCGGGAGCGCTCAGCCAGTGAGAGTTCAACGGGAGGCGCCATAGCCCTCTTCGCCCTGGAAGGCGCACGAAGGAGCAGGTGACGAGATTCTAGGCAGGTTCGCAAAGAGGGTGCCAAACTTTCAGGCGGTTACTCGAACCAGTTGCCTAAATCCTAGGCAGCAGCGACGGATGTGCCAGATTTCTAGGCAGGTCAGCCGGGAGGGTGACGAGTTTCTTGGCAGAGTCTCCAGGGAGGTGCCTGATTTCTCGGCAACTCTCCCGGGGCGAGCCCAAAACAGAGCCACCCCGGGAGTTCGGGGTGGCCCTCCTACTGATTCTTGAGGTAGTCATCTTCGGCACTACTCCTTCTTCGCCGACACCGATACGTCCTTGAGCAGGGCGTATGGGAGGAAAATGTTACCTATGCACTTGGATTCCTTGCTGAGGGCGACCAGGCTGTCCTTCAGGTGCTTGAAGATGTTCAAGGAAAACATGCTGTCCTTGACCCGTCCGACGGGCTTGCCGTCCTCGACCAGGTAACCCAGTGCGATGTTGCCTGTGACCTGCCCGCTGTAGGGATTGCCCGCCCAGGACCCCATTGTCATATCGATGATGATGCCCTTCTTGAGACCCGCGACCATCTCGTCTTTCTCGAGGTCACCCGGTTCGATCACTATGTTGTTGTGGGTCGGCCCGCCGGCGCCACCGGTCCCGGTTGGTTTCCGCACCAGTTTTGCGGCGGTTTCTAGATCGAGGATGTACTCGGAGAGGACTCCGGCGTTCACCAGGGGGGTCCTGCGGCAAGCGACGCCCTGGAGGTCGTAGATGCGACTGGCGACGGCCATCTCCCTGGCGCCGTCCTCAACCACCGTGAACTTGGGCGAAAACGCCTGCTCGCCGAGGCGGTTTGCGAAGGGGCTCTCGCCGCGGACCACTGCTTTTCCATTCAGGCATTCGACGAGGGGGAGGATCAGGTCGCGGAAGGCGTTCCATGTGAAAACGACGTCGTAGGCGCCTGATTCCAGCGGCACGTTCCTTCGCGCGAGGTCGAAGTCCTGCTTGATCCGGTTCTTCATGTCGGCCAGGTCGTAGTGGGGAGCGGGCGAGACGACGTAGTCTCCGACCTGCACCATGTTCTGCCCTTCGGCCAGGTTGAGCCCGACGCCGATCTCGAACTGGCTCTTGCGCCAGGAGGCGTCCAGTCCCTTGGTGTTGGAGATGGAGTGTCGCGAAGTAGCCCTGTAGACTTGGACCGTACCGTTGACGTCGGAGTGCAGGGACTTCATGAAGGCCGCCAGCTCCTCGCCAATGCGAAGCATGGACTCCAGTGGGAAGTCCGCGGTTTCCTTGCTGTACAGGACCGGACTGGCCGCCTTCTCAACTTCCGGGAGGTGGTACGACACCGGCGACCCGTAGGCCGATAGGGCGATGGCCTTTTGCAGGAGTTCCTCTCCCACGTCCGGTTTGGTGGACGATGCGACGCCCAGACGGCCGTCTTTGATGACCTGGAGGGTGGTGGAGATGGTCTCCATATTCTGGATGCTCTTCAGCCGGTTGAACTCGAACAGCGCCTCGACGGACTGGGATTCCGACGTGTTCAGCGTCGCCTCAAGGCCGAGACCGGAAGCCACGTCAATGACTGACGTCATCTCTTCTCACCTCCAATGACCACGTTGCGGATCCGGATATGCGGTGAGCCCATCGCCACAGGCAGCGGGCCCTGCATGCCCTTGCCGCAGCCTCCGGGGCTGTTCTTGACGGTGAAGTCGTCGCCTATGGCGTCTATGTTCCGAAGGGTGGTGAACACGTTGCCGGCCAGGTTGACGTCCCTGACGGCCTCGGCCAGCACGCCGTTGCGGATCATCCTGCAGCTAGTCGCCGCGAAGGTGAACATCTCGCCGTTGGTCTGCCCGCCGTAACTGCCTCCAACATAAACGCCCAGCGGAGTGCCCTTGATCATCTCGTCCAGCGTATCCTTGCCGGGGCCAATGCAGGTGGTGCGCATCCTCACGATGGGCGGGTACCTGTAGCTCAGGGCACGGGCGTTTCCGGTCGGCTTTTCGCCCATCTTCCAGGCGCTTTCCCTGCCGTGCAGATGTCCGGCGACGACCCCGCCCTTGATGAGGTAGGTCTTCTGCATCGGGACGCCCTCGTCGTCGTACTTAGACTCGCCGCGGTTGCCGCCGAGGAGTCCACTATCGTAGATGTCCAGGTCGTCGCTCCCGTAACGAGTTCCGATTTTCAGTAGTTCCTTCATGGGTTCGTCCTCGTCGAGGGAGTCGGCCTCGGACAGGTGCCCGAAGGCCTCGTGTACGAACACCCCGGCCATCTCGGGCGAGAGGACCACGGTGTATTGGCCGGCCTCAACCACGGGAGCGTAGAGCATGTCCCGGGCGGTGGCGGTGATGCGCCTCACGTCATCCTCGTGTCCGAACACTGTGCCAAAGTCCCGGTTGGACCCGAAACTGGCGATCTCCTGGGTGGTCAGGGTTCCCTTGCTTGCGATAGCCACAATGCCGCCGCCCAGGTCCACCTTCTCCTGGTAGATGAACGTATTGTCGGTGTTGCCGTAGTAGAGGTGTGTGTGCTGATCGAAGTACCGGACCATCGAGGACGTGATCTCAGGCTGGCTTAGGACCAGGCTGTTGTACCCGGCCAGTATCCGCACCTTCTCTTCCAAAGGCACCATGAACGCCGGCGTGGGGAAGGTGCCGGGGACTTCATCCTCGATGGGATCCACCGGGTACAGCTTGATGTCCTTGTTCAGCCTGTCCCCGAGGAGGCTGGCCTGCGCGCATGCTTCCTCGACCTTTTTGTCAAGGTCAAGAAGCCTGTTGAACGAGGCAAATCCCCAGCCGCCCCGGTAAAGGGCTCTGACGTTGCCGCCCACCGCGGTGCTGTCCGAGACCTGGTCTATGTCTTTCCCTCGGAAGCTGACGTTGGTCCTCTCAGTTTCCTCGATGCGGACCTCGCAGTATTCGGCGTTGGAATGCCGAAGGGCCTGTTTGATGCGGTCCTTGCAGGACTTGTCCAAGCGAACCACTCCCATGCGCTGCTCTATCCTCTTTTTTTGCCCGTCACTCTGTTGACCTTAATGCGGACGACGCAGGCGGCGCCAATGGAATCATCGCCGCACGAAAACGGCACCCCCGGCGCCAGACGCCCCATGAGGGCTACGAGCAGGCTCCTCTTCGTCTCGGGGTCCTCCACAATCTCGGCCTTTCCGAAAGCGATAGCGCTCCTATACTTCGTGGTGATCTCTTTGGGCTGCACCTCGTGTTCTGTGCAGACCGCATAGGATACCAGCGGGTTTGCCTTAATGAGGTCGAGCTTGTGGCCCTGTGTGGCGCAGTGGAAAACGATGTAGCCGTCGATAATGGCGTGGTTCAGCGGCACGACGTAGGGCTGGCCGTCCGGCCCCGCCATTCCGAGGAATCCGAAATCCGCCTCTTCCAGCATATGTTGAGCTTCAGCCGGCTCCATGGCGCGGTCTTTACGTCTCATCTCTTTGTACAATAGAAGTCACCTCCAAGATCTGTAACCTGGGATTCTAAGTCTGTCCGCCAAAGTCCTTCGGCCACAATGCTATACTTGCGGAGTTAACATGCAGGGCGAACTGGAGGGGCTTGCGTGAGGAAGATACTCATTGGCCTACTAGTACTGGCCATGGTGGCGAGCGTGGTTGTCGGCTTCTTGGCATACTTGCCCCAAGTCAACCCAAAAAACCAGGATCCCTTCGCGGACGTGCCCTATCCGTCGATCCAGTCCTTCCGGTTCGCGGATCTGGCGGGGCAGGACGTCACCGAGGTCGACCTATCTCTGGTGACGGACACAGGGACGCTCACATTCGACAGCGCTACCAAGTGGCCCGCTGCAGATAAGATGCCGGAAGGCTTCTCCCCTGAGGTTTTGCTGAAGGAGGCGAGATACCTGGGGCTCGGGCTCAGGGGGCTCCACGACCGGGGGATCACGGGCAAGGGGATCTCGGTCGCGGTGATCGACAGGCCCATGCTGAAAGACCACGAGGAATTCGCGGATAACATCGAGTACATCGAGGTCTCGCCCGGCGACGCCAACCAGGCCGCTGTCAACTTCCACGGAACGGCAATCACCGGCATACTGGCCGGCAAGAACGGGGTCGCCCCCGGCGCCCACGTTTACTACTACGCCATACCCAATGACGACAACGCCTACGCCACTTCCGCGCAGGCTATGGATAAGATTATTGAACTCAACAGGACGCTGCCTGCCGGCGAGAAGATCAGGATCGTTGCATCAGCCCAATCGGCTAACCCCTTGGATGAGGCAGCGAACGTCGGCGGCGCAAAGGACTGGTCCGACGCCATCAAGAGGGCCCAGGACGCAGGCATCATCGTGGTATACGCCGGCATGCCGGAACTGGACTTCACAGGAGCGGGAGCCGTTCCCGGCAAGGATAGGGACGACCCGCAGAACTACCGGCCTTGGACCTGGACCACAGCCAAGGCTTGGGTAGTGCAGAAACTCAAGGACGCCAACGCGAATTCGTGGGAGTCGGCGCGCAAGGAGCTCATTCGCCTATTGACCGAGCAGCCCGACCTCGATTCCCTGCAGGCAGAAGCGCTCAACACCTATATCTACCTGACTGAATCGTACAAGCAGACTTCGACCTTCGACGCGTGGTTCGCGGTCGCGCCGGGCGTCCAGGTATCCGAGGCTCTGGCTATCCCGGTCGACTGCATCACGATTGCCAACGTGGACGGCGCTGACACGTACACCTACTACGGGTCCGGCGGCCTCAGCTGGGCGACTCCCTACATTGCCGGACTTATGGCTCTTGGGCTGCAGGTTGAGCCCAGCGTGGTTCCGGCGGACCTGTTCAAGGCCCTGAACGATACCGGCACGCCGTTCGCGACCGGTGGAAAGCTGGTCAATCCGGCCGGGTTCATACAGGCGCTGAAGTAGGGTGGCGGTTCGTCAAGCTAGCGGCGTAGGCCAACAGGGAGCCACGTAGAGCACCCTAGAGCAAGCTAAGGCAAAGTAAACCCACTGCAGAGGCGATCCATAGACCCTCTCAGTGGGCTTTATGTTGCTATTTGTTGCGATACCGGCACCATCTATGGTAACATCTTCCTGAGAGGTGAACCTTCGTGGAGAAACTTCTGACCCCTGAAGAGGCCGCCGAGTTGCTACGGTTTTCCGTCTACACGCTGCAGGACTACGCCAGAAAAGGCATCATCCCCGCCATCAAGGTGGGGAGGACTTGGCGTTTCTCAGAGCCTGAGTTGACCGCTTGGCTGGCAAAGCAGCATACCGGGCCTTCCTATGCCGGGACTCCCTCCGGCGGTCACGCGGTTGCGAGAGATAGGCCGTCCAAAGAGCCGGAGACCGCTCAAGACAGGTTCGTCAGGCAGATGATTGCCGAGCGTGAGGCGGCGTGGCGTGATTTGCAGGAGTGGAAGAAGAACATCAAGCCATTCGACGTCCAAAAACTCCTTGATGAGGCAGACCAGGAGCGAGATGAGAGATATGACCGTTTGTTTGGAAAAAAGAAGGAGGAGTAGCCAATGCGCATCGCCGTTGTGGATGCCAGCGTTGTCGGGAAGTGGCTCCTCCCTGGAGAAGCGGACTCACCGGGCGCCGCGAGGTTGATTGAGGATCACCGAATGCGTCGGGTGGCCTTGATAGCTCCGCATGTTCTTGAGCATGAAGTGACAAGCATGATATGGAAGGCGGTCCGGGAAGGCAGAGTGTCACCTGATGCATCAACCGAGATCCTTCTGCGGGCGCGTAGCCTGGGCATCATGTACGGGTCGGGCTCGCAGACAAGCCTTGATACGCTGTCGCTGTCAAACAGCCTTCGTCAGACCCCGTACGATTGCAGCTACTTGGCGGTGGCTCTGGAGATTGGGTGTAACCTCTACACAGCCGATAGGCGCTTTGCGGCAGCGGCAAGGGAAGCATATCAGTGCGTGAAGGACATCGAGGACTATCCAGGCGAGAACTAGGGGAGCAACTGCAGCCTATCCCCCTGAGATGATGGGTAGTATCACCACATGGTCTGCCGGTCCGAGCGAGGCGGCCGGGTCAGTGACTGAGACTCCGTTCACCAGAATGGCCTGCATCTCGTGTCTGGGGATATTGAGTAGTTCAGCTAGGTGACCGACGGCTGTGCCGGTCGGGACAGTTGTTCGGGCTGTAGCGCCGTTCCTCGACTCGGCCGGAAGGTAAAAGATGAGGTGTCCCAACACCTCGATGTCGACAGTGGGTGCCCGGACGCCCTCCGCCGGAGTCACTCGCTCAGCACCCGTTTCCGGATACCGAGTTTGTCCAGGTAGTCCACGAGGTCCAGCCGTCTCAGAGTGGAGAGGGTGGGGAGGCCCTCCGCATCCCAGCCACGCAGCCTGTAGTACTCGTCCAGCATCTTGCCGAGGAACGGGACCACACCCGCCGCACGGCCTGACGGCCTCGGCTGCGATAGCAGGCGAGGGGGCAGCGTGTCGTCCTTCCTGGTGATGCCCAGCGCCACGTTGCACAGGCGGCGCAGGTTGAACTCCCTTTCGCCCCAGCGCATAATGTCGTCGCCGGAAAGCTCTATGCCGCAGGCAGACTTGACCCATCCCGCCAGCTCCGCGGGGGTCACCTGGGGCCTTAGCAGGAACTTGCATATCCCGAGGGCGTTGAACATAGTGAGGAAGTCCTGCATCTTCGCTGCTACCTCGGCTTTGCCTTCGGTACCCGATGGGACCAGATCGGTCGTGATATCCAACTTGTCCTTGGGGTATGTGCCTGACTCGACGTAATAGGTTAGCCCCTCAAGGTGGCACGCGCCGCGCATGGCCGTGGCGTAGGTCAAGGCCATGCTGGTGAAGGCGCGGGGGTCGTGGAACGGCAGTTCCAGTCCCTTTACGTGCACCGCGAACTCTTTGGCCAGGGGGCCGAGGGTCTCGGCCGCCGCTCTGACGCCCTTGGAGAGCACGGCGCCTATGCCGCGCTGGTAGGCGATCTCACGGAGCAGGTAGAGGATAGCCTCACCGTCGCCCCAGGGAAGAGGGCGCCCGGCCAGGTCGTCATCGATGATGCCCCGCTCATACGCCTCCATCGAGAAAGCGATGGCGTTTCCGGCGGATATGGTGTCCAGTCCGAGCCTGTTGGCCAGGTCGTTCGCCGCGGCGACGTACTGTGGGTCTTCGTTCATGCACAAGGAACCGAAAGCGGCTATGTTCTCGTACTCAGGGCCGTGCGAAGGCTGACCGGCGCGGTCCCCCACGCCAAGTTTGATGTGCTTGCCGCAGTGGATGGGGCACGAGAAGCAGGTGTAGTGCCCTGTGACCATGCCGTTTTCCCACATGGCCTGGCCGGTTATCTTGGCGGCGCCCGGAAAACTGCCGCCCTTCCAGTTCTGAATGGGCAGGTCGCCGCTGGCTTCCGAAGAGATGATGCCTCCGGCGGTACCGTACTGCATGAAGGCCTGGGATTTGTCGTTGATCCTGACAAGGAGGTCGCGCATCTGGAGGGCCAGTCCCCTGGCATCGACCGGCCTGGGGTTCTTGCCTCCCCTGACCACGATGGCCTTCAAGTTCTTTGAGCCCATGACCGCGCCCATGCCGGTCCGGCCCGCCGCCCTGGATTCGACTCCGCCGGCGATCACGCAGGCATAGTAGACCCCGTTTTCCCCTGCGGGGCCTATGGCGGCGACCTCGACGTCTTCTCCGTGGAGGTCCTTGAGCAGCCGGTCGGTTGTAAAGATGTCCTGGCCCCACAAGGAGCCCGCGGGCAGGATTTCCGCGGTACCCGCGTCGCCGTCAATGAACAAGTATGTAGGCGCCTGCGCGGCGCCCTTTACTACCAGGGCATCGTGCCCGGCAGCCTTGAGTTTGGGGCCGAAATAGCCGCCCACCGTGGATTCCGAAAGCAGCCCTGTAAGGGGGGATTTTGATACGAAGGAAGCCCGGCTCGCGGTGAGCGCTGGGTAGCCGGTGAGGAGTCCCGGCGCGACGACCAGGGAGTTTGCTGCCGACAGGGGGTCGACTTCCAACCTGGCGCTCTCGAGCCACAGGTAGGTCCCAAGGTAGGAGCCACCCAGGTACTCGCGTATGACGTTTTTGTCCAGGTCCTGGGTCGACACCGTTCCGGTGGTCAGGTCCACGATCAGGGTGTGGCCGAAGGTTCTCACGGCTGGGTTGCTCATGGCGAGTTCCTCTTGGGTCCGCTGTCGTCTCTTCTGATGCTGCCCTTCGAAAGTGTGTTGGGACGGTCAAGGAAAGCGGGCTTCTTGAACGGTGATTGATCGATATGCGCGGCTCCCGCGGCGCCGGGTGGCCGGGTTGATCCCGCGCCCGAACCGCCGGCCGATCCTGCCGCCGGTCCGCCAGTGCCAGTGCCGCCACTCCCGTTGCCGCCCGCTTCCCCGCCGATGCCGCCGCCCTCAAACATGCGCATGTAGTCCTGGATGCTGAGATTGACTTCCCTGGGTTTGGACCCTCCGTAGGGCCCGACGTATCCCTTGACTTCCATGGCGTCTATGAGGCGGGCGGCGCGGCTGTATCCAATCGGCAACTTGCGCTGTAGCAGCGACACCGACGCCTGCTTGGCCTCCACTACGATGCGGAGCGCCTGGGGGAAGAAGGGATCGTCCTGGACCTCAGTGTTCCGCTCCACTGTCTCCGGTACCGCCAGGATCCCCGTCGCGAACTGGGGCTTGGCCTGAGCGGAGACGAACGAGACCAACTCGTCGATCTCACGCTCCGACACGTAGCAGCCCTGAGCCCGCAGGGGTTTGGTCGATCCAACGGGGGAGAAGAGCATGTCGCCGCGACCGAGCAGCTTCTCGGCGCCCGCCATGTCCAGGATGGTGCGCGAGTCTATCTGGGAGGCCACGGCAAAGGCGATCCTGGTGGAAATGTTGGCTTTGATGGTTCCGGTTATCACGTCCACGGAGGGACGCTGGGTGGCCACGACCAGGTAGATCCCCGAGGCCCTGGCCATCTGGGCCAGGCGGAAAATGGCGTCCTCCACCTCGGCCGGGGCCACCATCATGAGGTCGGAAAGCTCGTCGATCACTATGACGATGTAGGGCATGGCGGGCTTCATGCTGCCCGGAGGGGTCGCTACCTCGTTGTAGCGGTCGATGTCCCTGGTGCCGACCTTGGCGAACTTTTCATAGCGGGACTCCATCT
This sequence comes from Bacillota bacterium, assembly GCA_040880305.1. Lineage (GTDB taxonomy): Bacteria > Bacillota > Sulfobacillia > Fermentithermobacillales > Fermentithermobacillaceae > JBBDIP01. The sequence continues at coordinate 10,317 of JBBDIP010000020.1, read as the reverse complement.
CTTTGATCGCCCAGCGCAGGGCGCCCGCGGCCTTTTTCGGGTCCGATACCACCGGTGCGATCAGGTGTGGTATCTGGGCCCAGACTGTCAGTTCCACCCGCTTGGGGTCGATGAGGACCAGTTTGACTTCATCGGGCCTGGCCTTGTAGAGCAGGCACGAGATGATGGTGTTGATGCACACGCTCTTGCCGGAGCCTGTGGCGCCGGCTATGAGGAGGTGGAGGCAGTGGTCCAGCGTCGTGACCACAGCTCTGCCCGCAACGTCCTTGCCGAAAGCGATGGTGAGCGGCGAGCGGGAGTTGCGGAACTCCCGCATCTCCAACACATCGCGTAGGTGGACAGTCGACACCTCCTTGTTCGGCACCTCGATGCCCACCGCCGATTTACCGGGGATTGGGGCTTCGATGCGGACGTCCTGAGCCGCCAGCGCAAGCGCAAGATCCTGACTCAAACTAACTATGCTGGCGACCTTGACTCCCGGTCCAGGCTGCAACTCAAATCTGGTGACCGTCGGCCCCTGCTCGACATTGACGACTTTGGCGACCACGCCGAAGGAGAGCAGCGTCCTCTCGATAACCCGTGAGAGCGAGTCAGTGTCCTCTTTGCCGCGCGCCGAACGCTTCGGAGGATCGGATTTCTGCAACATGTCGTAGGGAGGCAGGTCGTAGAAGAGGTCCTCGGTCAGCGGAGGCTGCTCCATCAGGGGCGCGAACTCCGCTGCAAGATTGTCGAGGTCCCCGACATGGCCCGGTGCAGGGCGCGCCGGAACCACGCTTTGTCCCGAAGACGCGGTCGCAGCCGCCTGTCCGGCGCTCTCGCGGTCCTGCTTGGCCAGCCTTTCCTTAAGCTCCGATACAGTGGACGAGAAACCCGTCCCGGCCTCCGAAAGCCCGGTCTTGCGTCTTGGCCGCTCAGGCGGGTCTTCCAAAGTCTCGTCCTCCTGGGGCTGCGGGATCTCTTCTACTTCGATCTCCAGGTCCTCGGGATTGGGCCCGTGCTCCTTGAAAACTTCCCCCAGGAAGTCGCGGAACCACTGCCAGCCGGACATTGCCGCCATCCAGATCAGGGAGAACGGCGTCCAGGGAGATTTGTTGATAAGGAGGCTCGCGCCGACCGTTGTGCCCAACGCCATCGCCACTATGGCGAGATACCTGGTCAGGGCGTTGCGCAGAAACCAGTACACGGCCGCGCCGGCCATGCCTCCCCCGCCCCCGGTCCTGGCAGCCATGAACACGTCGGTCCAGGTGACTGAGTATGCGTGCCAGATGGAGGCGCCAAACACGAAGACGACCCACAATCCCCACACAAAGCGGGGGAGGGGGTCGGAGGGTTTCACGATCTTGATGACGGAGTTCAGGATGACCAGAAAGCACAGGAACATAGAGAAGATGCCCGCGACTATCCTGACCGCCCGGGCCATGGTAGACGGGATGATGACCAGGAGGCCTTCGCCCGCAGGCGCACGCGACATCCCCACCGCAACAATGAAGAGCATGCCGATGAGGCCGAGCACGACCCAGGGCCACCGCTTGCCTGGCTGGTCGTGGTTGCTGCGGCTGTTGCTGTTGCGCCCGTTCCCGCTTCGCCCGTTCTTGGGCGCGCGCCGCGCCTCAGGGCCGGCAGGCTGCTCGCCAGGCCTGGTTGCTGTCTTTCGAACTCGGTACGTCCTGCTCAAAGACGAAACCTCCACATGGCCCTATCCCTTCGGCCATGAGGAGAATTCCGCTCTAAGCGCTCCCATTCCTTCTCTATAGTGCCTCTATACCGTCTCTATGCCGCGGGACTAGCGCGTGAAGACGGGGAGGTCCTCTTCTTGCCCCGGCGCGAACCGGTCCGGTCGGGTTTTAAGGAAGGATAAACCAGCGGAAGGCAAGAAGCGCTTCGGTGGGCAAAGGAACCGACTCCCGCTCGTTGGATCTGACCGGAAATCCCGGTGTCGCGGCGGGCCGTTCGCTCAGGGAGGTCGTCAACAATATGAGTAACACATCCAACATCAAGGGCCTCGTCCTCGTCTACACCGGCGACGGCAAGGGCAAGACCACCGCCGCGCTTGGGCTTGCCCTGCGCCAGATAGGGTGGGGGCGCCGCGTCCTCGTCATCCAGTTCATGAAGGGTGCGGGCAACGTCTACGGCGAGCGCATCGCGGCGGAGAAGTACCTGCCGCTTCTCGAGATTGAGCAGCACGGTCGCGACGACTTCGTGAACTTGGGGGATCCTGCGACAGTGGACAAGGACCTTGCCCACAAAGCGCTCGCGCGTGCGGCCGAGGCCTTCGGCTCCGGCAAGTACGGCATGGTAGTGCTGGACGAGGTCAACGTGGCTGTAGCCTGCGGTCTTGTTGAGACGAGCGACGTCCTGAACCTCCTTCAGAAAAGGCCAAGGGAACTGGACGTCGTCCTCACCGGCCGGTACTGTCCCAAGGAACTCATGGACGCCGCCGACACGGTCTCGGAAGTGAAGGAGTTGAAACACCACTTCCAGAAAGGTGTAGCGGCGAGAGAGGGCATCGAGTACTAGGACTTCCATTGGAGGAGGATGGCTTGTGAAGAAACCGGATTTCGCCAGGTATTATGACTACGCCGAGCTCACGGCGATCCTGAAGGAAATGGTCGAGGAGAAGAGCGACCTCGCGAAGATGTACTCCATCGGCAAGACGTACGAGGGGCGCGACATGTGGATGGTGGAGATCACCAACCAGAAGAAGGGTTGCCCCGACAAGAAGCCCGCGATGTACATAGACGGCAACCACCACGCGGGAGAGGTCACCGGCTCCGCGGTCTGCCTGTATACTGCGTGGTACCTGCTGTCCAACTACGGAACTGACTGCTTCGTCACCGGGTTGGTCGACAACAAGACTTGGTACATACTGCCCAGGATCTCCATCGACGGAGCCGAAATGTTCCTCCACACGCCATGGCAGATGCGGTCCAGCGTGCGCGAGTGGCCCAAGAGGGACAACGACGACGGCCTGAACCCGGAGGATGTGGACGGAGACGGCTGGATACTCCAGATGCGGGTTAAGGACCCGGAGGGCGACTGGAAGGTCTCCAACAAGGATTGCCGCCTGATGGTCCGCCGCGAGCCCTGGGATAAGGAAGGCCCGTTCTACCGGATCTATCAAGAGGGGACCATCAAGAACTGGGACGGCGGCGAGGTCAAAATAGCTCAGCCAAAGTGGAGCCTGGACATCAACCGCAACTATCCCGCCAACTGGGAGCCCGACGTAGTCCAGCGCGGCGCCGGCCCGTATCCGCTGTCGGAGCCCGAGACCAGGAACGTGGCTAACTTCATCCTGGCCCATCCAAACATCGTCGGAGGCATGTCCTACCACACTACGATGGGCGCCATCTTGCGTCCGTCCTGCACCAAGCCCGACAGCAAGCTGCCGCCGGTCGACGTCCTGATCTACAAAACCATCGGCGCCAAGGGCAAGGAACTCACCGGATACCCGGACATTTCCACCTACGAGGACTACACCGCCGACAAGGAACACCCGCTCAAGGGCGTGTTCATGGATTGGCTGTACGAACACCAGGGCATCATCACGTTTTCCACGGAGCTGTGGGACGCCTCGGTCAGAGCAGGCAACAAGCTGTTCGACCGCAGGGGACGCAACTCCGAGGAGAGCCAACTGGCGCTCCTGACCTGGAACGACAGGGAGATCGCAAGCCAGGGCTTCGTGAAGTGGCACGAGTTCGACCACCCGCAGCTCGGCAAGGTGGAGCTGGGCGGATGGAAGACCAAGTTCGTCCTGACCAACCCTCCAACCCAGTTCCTGGAGGGCGAGTGCCACAAGAACTGCGTGTTCACCCTGTACCACGCGGCATGCCTGCCTGAGCTGGACGTCGAAAGGGTCACCGTAGAGAAACTGGCCGAAGGCCTCTACAAGGTCAAGGCCGTTGTGACCAACAACAGCTTCATGCCCACCTACGGCTGCCAGATGGCCGTGAATGCGGGCAAGACCAAGCCTGTGACCGTCGAGCTGAAGGCGGCGGAGGCTGCTGTTGGGGCGACTGAGGGTTCGACCGCAGGCGCGGCTGATGCCGCATTGACCTTTGTCATCGGCAAGCCCAAGCAGGAGATCGCCCACCTGCCGGGCCTGTCAGGCGGCGCGCGCGGTGGGATGGGCTGGTACGGAGGCAGCACGCCGGGCAACCACAAGGACGTCGACTGGATCGTCCGCGCCAAGGCGGGCACCAAGGTTACAGTTGTTGCCGAGTCCATGAAGGCCGGCGTCGACAAGGTGGAAGTGACGCTGGAGTAGGGGAGGACACCAAGTGAACATAACCTTCGACCGCTATCACAAATACGACGAGATCCGCGCGTTCCTGCAGGACTGCGTTCGCGAGTATCCCGACCTGTGCAGGGTCGAGTGCGTGGGCAAGTCCTACCAGGGGCGCGAGATCCAGATGCTCGAGATCACCAGCCACGCGACCGGCTGCGGCGCCGACAAGCCTGGCGTCTACACTGACGGCAACACCCACGCCGGAGAGGTCACGGGCTGCGAGGTCATCCTCTACACCATAAGGCGGATGCTTGAGGGGTACGGCAAGGACCCGAAGGTCACCGCGATGGTAGACACCCGCGTCTTCTACTTCATCCCCAGGATCACGGTGGACGGGTCGGAGTACTACCTCACGACGCCGTACATGCTGAGGTCGAGCCTGCATCCATGGCCCCAGGACGTCGACGAGAAGCCCGGCCTGTACCCCGAGGACATAGACGGCGACGGTAAGATCCTGCAGATGAGGGTAAAGGACCCCGACGGCAACTGGAAGGTGTCCCAGAAGGACGCCCGCCTCATGATCCACCGCCGCGCCGACGAAATCGGGACTGGCGAGACCTACTACGACGTCTTTACCGAGGGTCTCGTGAGGGACTACGACCCGGACGTCCCGGTCACGCCCATTCAGGGCAAGCACCGCCTGGACTTCAACCGCCAGTACCCGGCTAACTGGACGCTCCCGGTGCGCCAAGCGGGGTCGGGCGACTATCCCTTCTCAGAGCCGGAGATGAAGGCCGTGGGGGACTTCTACCTCGCGCATCCCAACATCACCACGTCCATGGCTTACCACACAAGCGGAGGCATCCAGCTCCGTCCCCCGGCCAACAAGGGGGACCGCCACCTCGACCAAAAAGACCTCGCTCTCTACCAGACTCTGGGCGAGCTCGTCCAAGAGCAGAATGGATACCCCATGAAGTCGGTGTTTGAGGCGTTCGCTGTTGACCCGTCCAGCGCGCCGGTGGGTTCTGACCTGGAGTGGGCCTATGAGACCCTTGGTGTGCTGGCTTTCGAGACTGAACTCTGGGATATGCAGGGGAGGGCCGGCGTCCAAAAGCGATCGCCCCAGCAATACCGGGCGATGTCCGAGAAGGATCGCGAAGAAGATGGCCTCAAACTGCTGAAATGGCAGGACGAGAAGTTGGAAGGCAAGATCTTCATCAACTGGCGCGCATTCAAGCACCCGCAACTGGGCGATGTCGAGATAGGTGGATGGGAGCCCAAAATGGGGCGTCAGAACCCACCAATCTCCCTGCTCGAAGAGGAGTGCCAGAAGAACTCCGAGTTCACGCTGACCAGGGCCGCCGTGGCTCCGCACCTGGTCATCGAGAAGATCAAGGTCGAGGCGCTGGCGGACGGGGTCTACAAGGTGGAGGCCGTCGTGAAGAACGAGGGCTACCTGCCAACACACGTCACGTACAACGCGCTCAAAGTCAGGCAGGCCAAGCCGGTAAAGGTGATCCTGGGCGGAGCATGCGAGACGGGGAGGACCTGTCCTCCAGGCTGCAACGCGCACATCGTCACAGGCAAGGCCGAGCAGGAGATCGGCAACCTCGGCGGCCGCGTAGGCGGCGGCGAGATCAAGCAGAAGCTGACCTGGGCCGTGCGCGCCCCCAAGGGGTCAAAACTGACCATTGAGGCCAGGACCCCCAGGGCCGGGAAGGCTAAAGCCGAGGTAGTGCTGCAATAACGGAGGCGAGTCCATGGGTATCAACATGACGCCCAATAACATCCCTGATATCGAGTACATAACTGAGAAACTGGTGGCGCTCTGCAAGATCCCCAGCCCCAGTGGCGATACCAAAGAGGCGGTCCAGTGGATTAAGGCCCAGTTCGAGGGACTTGACTACCGGCCCGTCATCACCAACAAGGGTGGGCTCTTAGTGAGCGTCCCCGGGAAGAAGCAGGGCATGGACCGAGGCCTGTCGGCCCACGTGGATACGCTGGGCGCCATGGTTTTCGAGGTCAAGAGCAACGGTAGGCTGAAGCTGACCAATGTCGGCGGATCTCCCTGGCCCAGCCTCGAAGGCGAGCACGTCACCATCAAGGCCGACAACGGCAAGCGGTACACCGGGACCATCCTCATCAACAAGGCAGCGTCCCACGTCTGGGGCCAGGAAACCTCCAAGATGGAGCGCAACGCAGACAACATGGAGGTCCGTATCGACGAGAAGGTCAAGACCAAGGATGACGTCCTCCAACTGGGGATTGGGGTCGGCGACTTCGTAGTGTTCGACCCGAGGACCGAGGTCACGCCCTCCGGGTTCATCAAGTCCCGCCATTTGGACGACAAGGCGTCGGTCGCCGCCCTGCTGGGCTGCGCCAAGTACCTGGCGGACAAGAAACTCCAGCCCGAGTACACCACCCACTTCTTCATCAGCAACTTTGAGGAGGTCGGGCACGGCGCGTCTTACGGAATCCCGGACACCGTGCGGGAGTTCATCGCGGTGGACATGGGCTGCGTCGGCGACGGTCTGCTCGGCAACGAGTTCTCGGTCTCAATCTGCGCCAAGGACGGCGGCGGGCCATACGACTACGACCTCCGCAAGAAGCTGGAGCGCGTGTGCGAGAAGCACGACATCGCCTACGTGGTGGACATATTCCCGTTCTACGGCTCCGATGCCGGCCCCCTCCTACGGGCGGGCCACGACGTCAGGTGCGCCTGCGTGGGTACGGGCGTCGACGCCTCACACTCCCACGAGCGGACCCATAAGGAAGGCCTGCTTGCGACGGCCAGGCTCGTCACGGCGTACGTGCTGGGCGAGTAGGGAGCAGGAAGTAGGAAGAACTAGCGGCCCCGGCGGGATGAAAGTCCTGGCCGGGGCTTGTTTTGTGCCTGTTTGACCTGCTTAGGCAGTCATTCCGGGCCAAAGACTGACATCCATGACCAGTATCCGCCGCGAAGCATGCCATTTTGGACCACCATTTTCCGGAAAGCATGTCATCACTGGCAGGTGTCCGCCGAAACAGTGGCCATTTTTGGCATATTTGTGCCTGGAAGGGTATCGGGGTTGGCAGTCTTGCCGCCTTGCCATTTCGGTTGGACGACTGTAAGATCCTGGCTGTAGGGGATTCCAAACACGTACAGTCAAAATTCCAGACTTAGCCAGGTAGGTGTCCACCCCGAGACGTGGGATTCGCCCGAGGCCGCCAAAGTCGTGCGCGACAAACGCGCCGAGAGAGAGGAGACCCTTCGCCGGGACGCCATGGATCGTGCGCGGCAGGTTTCCGCATTCCTTAAACGCGAGCACGGGGTTTCGAAGGTTGTCCTGTACGGGTCGTTGGCTGAGGGGTTCTTCCAGTGCGGAGTCACGGGGGATCGTCTTGTGAATCCTACTGCTCGTCCTGCTTCGCAATCCTCTTCATATGCTTGTTGAGTTCCTCCATCTGCCGGCTGAGCCGTTTCATCTGCTCCTCAGCAACCCCCGTGTAGTAGGACAGCTCCCTCTGGCGCACCGGGTCTCCATCCTTAAGCATCGCTTTGGCCTCGCGGTAGATGTCGAGGGTGTGGTCCATTTCCTTCCACAGTACGTCTGACTCCGCCTGCGCGGCCTCGGCCGCATCCTTGACGTAGGAGACGCTGGGGAGGAGAACGGCCTGGTACCACGGGGTATCCTCCGCGTGGTCGAAGGCGAGGGAGACGCAGATAGGAGTGTCTTCCTCGCTGATGGACCTGACCAGGGTGAACGTGTTGGGCATGGATATGCCCCGGACAGTCGCCTTGAACGGGTCGTTCGGCCAGACAGCCGACTCCCGTGTAGATAGGCGGATGGCGATGTCGGCGTCCTTGAGGTCGCCGACGAAGTTGACGCGGTCGGCTTGGCCAATGAGGTATCCGATGAGGAAGGCGAACCAGGGGTCCCGGCTCACCATGAGCCCGAACCTGGTGATTGCCTCGAGCTTTTGAGACCTGGCGATCATGATGACACCTCAAGGGCATTGTACCGCACCTAGGCAGATATGGGCTCCACAATCGACCGCAAGAGGAGTTCCTGTGCCCTCGGCGAAGTTGCCAATTGGCAACTTCCGTAGGGAGGCTGAGGCTGGTGGACTTTCAAAGAGGCTCAAGACACACCAGGCAGCAGGTCAGCGATATCCTTGGGGGATCAATACAAGGCGGTATCATCACTACTCGCAAGACGCCGGTCGTCATCCTCTATTCGGATAGTCACGGTGGACAGTTCGGCTATCGTGACGAATGGAAAGACGATGGGTTCTTCCACTATACAGGCGCCGGCCAAACGGGACCCATGCGGATGTGGAAGGGTAACAAGGCGGTTCGCAATCATGTCAAGGACAGAAAGTCCCTCATGCTTTTCATCGAGACTGAGGAAAAGCGGGTATACCGGTTTGAGGGGTCCATGCAGTATGTAGACCACTACGAGAAGGAGATACCTGACAGCAACGGTCAATTACGTAACGGTATCATATTCCGACTCCTGCCCGTTCTGGGGCCGGACGGCGAAGAACCGGTTGAACAAAGCCCCGAGCAGTCTCCTGAGGCCCTGAGGAAGAAGGCGATTGAAGCCTCAACTCAGGCAGTTGACAAGGCCATGCGGTCGGTGACCTATCGAGAGAGGAGCCGGACCGTCAAGGCTTGGGTCTTGGCGCGTTCTCAGGGTTTCTGCGAAGGGTGCGGGGAACCGGCTCCATTTGTGCGAAAGAATGGTTCCACCCCGTACCTCGAAACCCACCACATTCATTGCGTCTCCGATGATGGGCCAGATGCTCCTTCCGCAGTGATCGCCTTGTGCCCAACCTGCCATAGGCGGGTTCACTATGGGGAAGGCGGGATGGAATACAACGAGGAATTGAGGCAGATCCCACGCAAAGCTGAAGAGGCCTACGCGTCCAATCGACTCATGGTTGTTACTGCAGCCGTGATCTCGGACGCCAGCCGGCAGGTGCTTGTCTGCCAGCGGAGTCAAGGGAGTCTGTCGGGGTACTGGGAGTTTCCCGGAGGTAAGGTGCAGGAGGGTGAGAAGCCGGAGGATTGCGTCAAGAGGGAGGTCCGTGAGGAACTCCGGATTACCCTGGATGACGTAGTTCCCTTCATGATGACCGACTACGACTACGGTGATTCCTATATACGGCTTCTGTGTTATGAGGGCACAGCGACAGGGGCTCCGGTTCTCACCGAGCATAGTGCCGCGCGTTGGGTTCAGCCTGGCGGACTGGGCAGGGTGAGTCTAGCTCCGGCCGACATGGCAGTGGGCAAGAGGCTTACATCGCGGCGGGCTGTCTCTGACCCGCCTTTGACCGCGGACAGGGACCGAATGGACTATCGCGCTCACCGCCGCTAAGCGCCGAACAGCCGCAAAGCCGCTACCAAAAACCTCGGCAGCAGCGGACTCTTCACCTTTCCCTCTCCAGAGACCATCTAAGCGCCCATCTTGGCTCCTGAAGACCTCGATGGTCCCTGTCTCTGTTCGACCAGCCACAGTTCCTGAACTCCGAGCTTGCCATACAGCTGCTGCTTCATTACGCGGTCGCGCTTCTCGGTGCTCGGGCTGAGTATCTCGACGACTAGGTCGGGAGCGCCAAAGATGTTGATCTGCGTCACAATCCCGCGCCGCGCCTCCCCAATGAAGACGATGTCTGGCTGAAGCACTTGGATTCCTCCCAACACGGATTCTGAGCGAGCAAAGCGACAAGAACGGCGGCGACCTGTGAGATTGAAGGAGGTTTCGGCATCCACTCCTCAGCAACTTCCCTGCCAACTCCCTATCTGCTTGCAGGATTCTTCCATATCGCGCCGAATTTACCATGTGGCATGGAAGTAACAGCGTATTGCTTTTGACGCTTCGTTGTGCATCGCTCCGCGTCGGGCATCCACGCTCCAGCATCCATTAGTCGAGGCTTCTTCGAAATCTCACCAGGGGGTGGAAGAGTGTTCAAGAATCTACGGTTTCTGGTCAAGGTATCGGTAGTCCTCGTTCTTTTTGGTCTTCTCGTGTCGGGCTGCTCAAGCCAGCCCAAGGTCATCAAGATCGGCGCGTTTTACCCGATGACCGGCGCGAACGCCGCCAAGGGCA
>JBBDIP010000019.1:0-37109 GCA_040880305.1 Bacillota bacterium | reverse complement strand
AGCGGCCAGCGACTGAGGCGTGTGTTTCGGTGTCTACCAAAACGGGGCAAGCCCAGTACGATGCCCCTTCTGCATGTTGACGCTTGCCGACATTGCGCCATGATCGGGGAGATTGATGACGCTGGCGTTGAACAGTATTCCACGCGCGATAGGCTCCGGAAAAACCCCAGGAGAGCTTCCGTGAGGTCGCCCGGATCTCAAAACCCGGAGGGCGGGTAGTAGTCGTTGACTTCGGTCTTACATCGCGTGTCGGCCCTCCGGCCAAAGAACTGCTGTTAGTAGCACATATGGACGACCTTGCCAGAGCAGTGGACCTGACCAAAGGCCGGGCCTGGCGTTCGTCACGATTACTGGGGCTGAAAGTGGTAGACGAGTTGGGCCTGGAGTACCTGTTGTCTGCCTAATTTTGCACATAACTCACTTGGCCCACTCTTGCAAACCTGTTAAGTACTAGTTAATATGAATAAGTCTACACTTAATTATGGGTGAGAGGTTCAACAATGGCCAAATCAGAGAATACACCTAAACGTCCAGGTAAGCCTGGAGGCCCTTCAGTACCGACGCAGCCTCAGGCGAGCCAGACGAGAAGTCTTCTGAGATTGATGAGATACTTGGCGCCGCACAGGCTAATGGTAGCGGGAGCTTTGGTCTCAGCGGTCCTGGCTTCCGCGCTCAGTCTGACTCCCCCTATCTTCATCAAGATGGCGGTTGATTCCGTCGTCTTGGCCAAAGACGCCAGTCTCCTCTGGTTGTTCACGTTGGGCATCGTGGGTACTTCGATAGCCCAGGGTGGGTTCGACTTCCTGGTGCGGTATCTGGCGGAAGCCGCCGGCCACAAAGCCATCTATGACATCAGAAGCGAACTGTACACTCACCTCAACGAGCTGTCATTCTCTTACTTTGATAGGCAAAATACAGGCGACATTATCTCGAGGGTTACGGCGGACGCCGATGATCTCCAGCACTTCTTTGGTTTTGCGGCCGTCTACATAACCACCAACATCCTCATACTCCTTGGGATCTTGGTGGTGTTGTTTGCGTGGAGCCCTGCCCTGGCGCTTCTTTACCTGACCGTGAGCCCCTTCCTGGTGCACGGTATGACACGGTACACGCTGAAGGTCAGGCCTCTGGCACAGAAAACCAGGCGGGTGCTTGGCAAGCTAAACAGCGTTCTCCACCAGGAACTCATGGGGGTGCAGGTGCTCAAGATACTCGGCGCAGAGGAGAGGTCTGTCCGCATCTTCAACCGGCAGAACCAGGAGTTTTACTCGGTCAACGTTGAGGCCGGCAGGGTCAACGCTATCTGGATCCCGTACGTCTTCGTCCTCATGGGGTGGGGGACCGGATTGGTTCTGTGGTACGGGGGTAGGTATGCGATCCTTGGAGGCATTACGCTGGGAACCCTTACAGGTTTCATTAGTTATGTGGGGATGCTGATGAGACCTGTCAGGCAGACCGGGATGCTGCTGGGGCAGTCGATCAACGCCATCACTTCAGCCGCCAGGGTCTTTGAGGTGCTTGATACGGAACCGGAAGTTAAGGACTCCCCCAACGCGGTCCGGCTTAAGCGTGTGGAGGGAAAAGTTGAGCTGCAAAACGTCTCTTTTGCTTACGACAAGGGGAACCCGGTTATTAAGGACGTTTCTATGACAGTCAGCCCTGGTGAGACTGTGGCGATAGTCGGACCTACCGGAGCCGGGAAGACCACGTTGGTCCATCTGATAGGTCGTTTCTACGATGCGGAACGCGGTCGGGTGCTCCTGGACGGGCAAGATGTGAGAGAAGTGGCGCTAAGAGACCTCAGGAGGAACATAGGCATTGTCCTCCAAGAGACCTTCCTCTTCAGCGGCAACATTGCGGAAAATATAGGCTTTGGCAGACCTATGGCGTCTGACAAGGATATCTTGGAGGCGGCAAGGGCTGCCCAGATCCATGATTTCATCTCCTCTCTTCCAGATGGCTATCAGAGCCGGGTGGGAGAGAGAGGCGTGAACCTTTCGGGTGGGCAGAGGCAAAGGATATCCATCGCCCGCACGCTCCTTGCTGATCCCCGGGTCCTTATACTGGATGAGCCGACCTCAAACGTTGACGCCGAGACCGAGGAACGGATTACCACTGCGTTGGACCACCTTTTCCGCGGGCGGACCGTGTTTGTGATAGCCCACCGGCTTTGGACAGCAAAGAACGCTGACAGGATACTTGTGATCGAGGGCGGGAAAATCGTGCAAAGCGGGCCTCACGACACGCTTGTGTCAGAAGTGGGGCCATACAGAGACTTATACAGCGGCAGTTTGTCCGGCGAGACCCATTCGCCTGACCTTTAGTGAGGGATGACCAATGTCGACGCGGGCAGGTTTTCACGGTAGCGTCAGCGCTGAGGTAGAGCCCCATCGGTTGAAGGACCTGGACAAAGATGTCCTAAGCATGGTGAGGACATACCTTCGGCCCCATAGACTACGTCTTTGGTTGGCCATGGTGTCGATGGTTGTTGTATCGGCAGTTAACGTAATTGCCCCCTATTTGGTCAAGGTGGCCATCGATCAGTACATAATCCCGGGTAATCTGCGTGGGCTTACATGGATCCTCGCCGCCTACGCTGTTCTCTACGGTGCGTTCTGGTTTGCCTCCTACTGGGGCTCCCTGTTTTCCACCCTGGTAGGGCAGTCAATTGTGAGCCGGATCAGGCAGGACCTCTATGAACACTTGATGTCTCTGTCAGTGGATTTTTATGAAAAACGTAAGTCAGGGGACATCATGTCAAGGCTGGTGAATGACGTCAACTCGCTTTCAGACCTTGTCTCGAGAGGGTTTGTCGGCGCTGTCAGCGACTCTTTGACCATGGTAGCGACGGTCGGTTTCATGTTCACGCTTCACGTGAAGCTGACATTGGCAAGTCTGGCGGTCATACCTTTCATCGTTGTGGGGACTTCCGTCCTTGGCCGTCTGATGAGGAAGGCCTCCCGGGAAGTCAGGCAGCGTCTGGGCGATCTGAATACCGGCGTCGAGCAGAACATCGCCGGTATGAGAGTTGTGCAGTCTATGGCCGGTCAGAAAAGCACAGTGGCCAACCTGGACCGGCTCAGCAAGGAGACCTATGCCGCAAACGTAAAGGCCGTCGTCGCGTCCGCATTATTTTTCCCTTTCATGTCAGCCTCAGGTACCGTGAGTTCCGCTCTTGTGCTGTGGGCCGGTGGCGCCATGGTAGCTCATGGCACACTCACTCCGGGACTACTGATCGCCTTTGTGAGCTATGTGTCGAAGTTTTTCCTGCCTCTAAGGGACCTAAGTCAGCTTTACGGCCTGTATCAGACCGCCGCGGCTTCAGCCGAACGGCTCCACGAATACCTCAAGGTTGAACCGGCGGTAAGAGATTCGACTCACCCTGTGAAGATGGAAAGAACAATCAAAGGAGATATCGAGTTTCATGACGTGACGTTCGGTTACTCTCCGGGGCAGCATGTCTTCTCGGGGTTCAGCTTGAGGATCCCGGGAGGCCAGGCGACCGCGATCGTCGGACCTAGTGGTGCGGGAAAAAGCACCATCGTTAAGCTCATCTCGCGTCTTTACGATGTGGAACAAGGTTCCGTGACCATAGACGGCATTGACGTGAGAGATATCTCGCTCGAAGACCTGCGTAGCCTTATTAGCTTTGTACCACAGGATGTTGTCCTCTTTCCCGGCACTATCGCTGAGAACATCGCTCTTGGAAGGCCCGACGCCTGCATTGAGGACATAGTGGAGGCTGCGAGAAAATGCTCTCTGGACCACTTGGTGAACTCCCTCAAAGAGGGTTATGACACAGAGGTGGGAGAGCGTGGTGTCAGGCTTTCAGGCGGCCAGCGGCAACTCGTTTCGTTCGCAAGGGCGCTTCTGATGAACTGCCCTATCTTGATACTGGATGAAGCTATATCCAGCGTTGACGCGTCGACTGAGAGGCTTATACAATCGGCTATGGGTGAACTAATGAAAGGCCGGACAACCATAGTAGTGGCTCACCGGTTCAGCACCGTAAGGAATGTTGCCGGTATAGTGGTGCTTAAGCAGGGAAAATTGATCGGTTACGGGACGCACGAGGCTCTTCTGGAAAGCGTTCCTCTGTACAAAGAGTTGTGCGATAGACAGATGATGAGCTGACATGGATGATCGAGTGCTCCTACTGAGGGCCATAGCTGACGAAACCAGGCTAACCATAATTTCAGAGCTGCGCAAACACGCGAGGTGCGTGCGGAGCTTGGCTTTTAGACTAGGCATAAGTTCGTCAGCCATATCCCAGCACCTCAAAATCCTTAGAGAACAGGGGCTTGTCACAGGTATGAAAAGCGGGTATTACACCCACTACTGTCTTGACCCGCTGGGATGGCAAAAGATGCGGGATGCCGTCGCTGACCTCCCCACAGAAGAAGAGGCTAGACTGAGCATCGAATCCGTTAGGGAATGCCGGGACCCCGAAGAAAGCTGAGGTCGACCGGCCTACACCTTCAGTCACGCGGCGCTTTCCTTCAACCGTCGATGACCACGTAGCCTGAGCCGCTCTTCACGTAGAAGATTCCTCCTTCGAGCTTCAAGGATTCCTCCTAGAACACCGGGGTGAAGCAGCAGTAGCCGATCTCGTCGCACTTCCTCTTGATATCTTCCCATGCCGCGTTATAGACGATGGCCTGGTAGGCAGCAGGATAGAGGATCGAGTTCTCCTTCATTATGTGCTCCCGGAGGTTGCCGACGATGTAGACGGCGTGCGCGACGATCTCATCCCTGACCTCGGCGTATGTCTCGGGGTTGGCATTCTGGGCCAAGTCGTTGAGCGTTTCTTTGTGGGGCCACAGATCCGCGTGCTCAAGGCGCATAGTCCTAGTCGGGCCGGTGATTCCGCGTTCCTCCATTGCGGGGAAGAGCGCCTTTTCCTCCCGGGCGTGGTGCTTTTCGGTCTCCACAAGGTGGTACGCGACGTCGCGCACGGCGTACAGAGCGTCTTTCAGCGCCTCGTCTTCGCTAACCCACGCAGGTGTGCGTTCGATAACGCCCGCCGCTTCCTCAAGGGAGTCTAGGAACCCCAAGATCATGCGGTGCTCCGATACCAGGGTGTGGAGCGGGTGGCCGGGTTCGGTGGCCGCGAGCAGGTCTTCTGCTTGCTTGTCGAGGACCTGTAGGTGAACCTTGCACAGGCCCTGCAATTGCGCAGGTGAGACGCCGCGCTCCAGCAGGCGCTGCTCCGCCAAGGAGAGTTCCACTTCGCTGATGGACGCCAGAGTCTTTCCCGCTTCATCTTTCGATATCCCGCCACTGTTGATCCGAAGCAGCGTGTCCGCCATTGCCAACTAAACTGTCAATAGGGAATCACGGGGGACCTAGATAAAATCAGATGCTGCTTTTCAGCAAATCCGCGAGAGTAGCACCCCGCATGGCCGCATCCAAGCTGGCTTGAGCGCGCGCCCACAGGGGATGCAGGGGACACGTTGGCTTTTGGGGGCAGTCGTCGGTCGGGGAGGCGCAGCCCTTGACCAGAAGGGGATCGCCCGAGACCCCTATGACGTCCTGGACGGTCACGTTCTTGGGGTCTATCGCCAGGCGTACTCCGCCCCCGGCGCCGCGCGCGGAGTTGACCCAGCCCTTGCGCGTGAGGATGGCCATAAGCTGGGGCACGGTCCTGCTGGTGATCATCTATCCCACCGCCCTGCCGGTCGGACCGGCTTACTCGTGTTGAGAATCGCAAATTAAGTTGTCAACTAATATATATCCCGGCACGGCTATGTGCGCAACATGGTTTTTGCCGCGCCGGCTCGCTTTCAGGGAAGTTATGGCTGACAGGTCACCCCGAGAGGGCAAGTGACATGCCAGAGGTAGCGCGCTGGAAGATCGCGGGCAAGAGTTGCCTTGAATTTCCGGTGAAACCGTAAAGGCATACTATTCTGCGGAGGTGGCTCGGCTGGCTTTTTTCTCGGTGGCCTCAGGAAGAGCGCTTGATAGTATCCGCCACATCCTTGGACGGGAGATAAAGGCTTGGGAGGAGCGAGGGGTCAAGATCTCAGTGCGAGAGTCTCTGACCGGGGAGCTCCTTGTGTTCAGGTGCGAGATCCCCAAGGCCTTCGAGCCAAAAGGGCAGGAAGTCCTGAGCGACATAAAGGATGCGGTGGCCAGCGGGTTGTCCCACGTTATCATCGATGAATACGAGCGGGTTTTGGTGGAGCGCCTCATCGATGACAACTACGCCTACCTGTCCTCTCGCGATAGGGAAGTCCTCCGACGCAAGGTGACGCTGCGGCTGAACGGCAGAGAGGGCCGGTCCGGCGGCAGGGGAGGCCTTTCAGACAGGAGTCGCCGCAAGAGCAGGGTATGGGCCAAATTGGCCGAGTATCTGGAACGCGAAAACGAGATCGTGCTGGAAGGTTTCATCACCTTCAGGCTCAAGGACTACCTTGAAGACCTCTTTGACGTGGTCGAGAAAGTGGCCGAGGACTACCTCACCGAACGCGAGTACCACGAGTTTCTGAAACTGCTCCGCCACTTCATGACCAGGCAGAAAGAGACGGCCGCAGAGGTCAACGTGGTGAGAAATGGCGACGCGTACCGCGTGCTGGATCACAAGATGGATCCGGTCCAAGGTGAAGTCGGCAGGTTCTTGGAGAAGCCGCCCGGCGGCTTCGATCTGGGGGTGGATGACCTCATCGTTAGCGCGGTCGTCACGCTGGCCCCGGAGAGGGTCGTCTGGCACGGCTCCCACGACAAATCGCCGTGCTTCGACCTGATCAAGGACCTCTTTGGAGAAAGGCTGGCTACCTGTCCGGGGTGTCCCGCGGAGTCGACCGATCCGGCGCCGGAACCGGTTCACGTCTAGATTCCTTCAAGAAACGCCGGCATTCGCTTGCTCCTGGCCATAAAGCCGATGTATAATCCCCTAAATGCATCTGGGCATTGATGAGGATCGTACCGGTCGCGCCGCTTAGAGAGGGATGGCCACAGGCTGAAAGCGTCCCGCGGAAGAACCGGGAAACACCACCTCTGAGCCCCCGGTGGACGCCGAAAGGATAACGCCGGCGCGACTCGCGCGATACAGCTTGAGGAGGGCCAGCACAAGCGTGCGGCCGAATTAGGGTGGAACAGCGGACCTCGCCCCTTCTTGGGACGAGGTTTTTGATTTCACCAACAGGAGGGGATCGATATGGATCAGAGATCCGAGTACCAAGTGAAGTGTGGAGGATCTGCCCACCGCATCCCGTGCGGCGGGACCTACCTGGACGTCAAGAAGGCCATGGGCTGGAAGAACGACGTCATACTGGTGGGGGACGGGGAAGAGGCCAGAGAGCTCCGCTCGAAGGTTGCGGGGGACTGCTCGGTCGTTCCTCTAACTTTCGATGACGAGAGAGCCAGGTGGGCCCTGCGGCACACTGCGGCTCACATTTTGGCGCAGGCGGTGAAGCGGCTCTATCCCGAGGTTAAACTCGCCATCGGCCCCGCCATTGAGGACGGTTTCTACTACGACTTCGACACCAAAAGGCCGTTCGGGCCCGAGGACCTCGAGAAGATCGAAGTCGAGATGAAGACTATCGTGGAAGAGAACCTGCCGGTCGTGAGGGAGGAAGTCTCCCGTGAAGCGGCGCGGGCCATATTCTCCGAAGAAGGCGACCCGTACAAGCGGGAGCTCCTGGAGGATCTGCCCGAGGGCGAGGCCATTTCCCTCTACAGGCAAGGGGATTTCGTCGACCTGTGCGCCGGGCCCCACGCACCATCGACCGGCTACGTCAAGGCGCTCAAGCTCTTGAGTGTGGCCGGCGCCTATTGGCACGGTGATGAGAAGCTTCCGATGCTTCAAAGGATCTACGGCACGGCCTTTGTGACGCAGGACGATCTGGCCAAGCACTTGGAACGCCTTGAGGAGATCAAGAAGCGCGACCACCGGAAGCTTGCCAAGGAGCTGGACCTGTTCAGCCTGCAAGAAGAGGGCGGCCCGGGCCTGGTCTACTGGCACCCGAAAGGCAGCGTCGTCCGCGAGGAGGTCGAGAACTTCTGGCGCAAGGAGCACCGGAAACGCGGGTACGACATCGTCTATTCTCCCCACATCGCCAAGCTCGACCTGTGGAAGACTTCGGGCCATTGGGGATGGTACCGCGATAGCATGTACGCGCCCATGGTGGTCGAGGGCGTGGAGTACCTCCTGAAGCCGATGAACTGCCCCTTCCACATCCTCATGTTCAAGAACGATACCAGGAGCTACCGCGACCTGCCCATAAGGACCGCGGAGCTCGGTACGGTCTACCGCTACGAGCGGTCCGGCGTCCTCCACGGAGCGCTCAGGGTGAGGGGTTTCACCCAGGATGATGCCCACCTCTTCGTGCGGCCTGACCAGCTGGTGGATGAACTGGTCGGGGTCGTGGATCTGACCCAGTTCATGATGGAGACGTTCGGATATAAGGAATACCAGTGCATGCTCTCGGTCAGAGACCCCGAGAACAAGGCCAAGTACGTGGGGGACGACGAGGGCTGGGATTTGGCGCAGAAGGCGCTTGAGGCCGCCCTTCAGAGGAAAGGACTCGAGTACAAGATCGACCCGGGAGAAGCCAAGTTCTACGGGCCGGCCATCGACATCAAGATAAAGGACGCCCTGGGCAGGATGTGGCAGGGGCCCACCATCCAGGTGGACTTCAACTTGCCTGAGCGGTTTGACGTGAACTACATCGGCGACGATGGCGCGCGCCACCGACCGGTCATGATCCATCGCACGGTCTTGGGCAGCATGGAGAGGTTCGTAGCCGGCCTGGTCGAGCACTACGGCGGCGCGTTCCCGCTGTGGCTGGCTCCAGTTCAGGTGGAAGTGATCCCGGTCTCAGAGAAGCAGGCTGAGTATGCCAAGAAAGTTGCGTCGGCGCTCAAGGATGCAGAGCTGAGGGTCCTGTGCGACCTCGGCCCAGAGAAGATGGGCTACAAGATACGGCAGGCTCAGATGCAGAGAGTCCCCTACATGCTGGTGGTTGGTGGTAGGGAGGAAGAGAGCGGGACGATTTCTGTGAGGCACAGGACTTTGGGAGATCTCGGAAGCCTTGGGCTCCAGGACTTTGTCGCCAAGGCGACGGAAGAGGTCCGGAAGAAATCGCTGCAGCCAACAGCGCTTTGACATATGATCCCTGTGAGTATATAGTTTCCCCTGGACAATGAAGTAGAAGCCATCCGCTTCTCACCTTGCGGTCCTTTGGATCTCGCAGGGTTCACAGATAACACCGAAGTAGCGTTGTCGGAGCGCCGTTGGCGACTCCGGGCGCGAAGGTTCTGTGGGCGGGTGGATTCACCCGCCCACCGCTTTTTTAAGGCAGAGAAAGGAGTTGACATCAATAAGTCAGGACCAAAGAGTAAATGAGTCTATCAGAGTACGGGAAGTCAGGCTGGTCGGGGTAGACGCTGAGCAGCTGGGTATCGTGCCGACTCACGAGGCGCTCAAGATGGCTAGAGAGCGTGGACTCGACCTCGTGGAGGTGGCAGCCCAGGCAAGGCCACCGGTGTGCCGTATCATGGACTACTCCAGGTGGAAGTACGAGCAGTCCAAGCGCATGAAAGAGGCCAAGAAGAAGCAGAAGGTGCAGGACGTCAAAGAGATCAAGATGAGACCGACGATCGACGATCACGACTTCGACGTCAAGGCAAAGGCTTGCGACAGGTTCCTTTCAGACGGCGATAAGGTCAAGGCGACCATTATGTTCCGGGGAAGAGAAATGGCTCACCTTGAGAATGGGCAGAAGGTATTGGAGAAGCTCCTTGAGATGGTCAAGGACCTTTGTGTGGTCGAGAGGCCTCCCAGGATTGAAGGCAGGAACATGATCATGGTGCTCTCGCCTCGCCCCCAGCAGAACCAGCCAGCGGCCCCAAAGGCGGCCGCGGTCGCCCCGGCCGAGACAAAGGCTGAGTGAAGGATGCAGTCAGAGGGAGTGTTCCATCGTGGCTAAGAAGAACAAGATGAAGACTCACAGCGGGGCGAAGAAGCGCTTCTTCGTGACCGGTACCGGAAAGATCAGGCATTACCACTCCGGACACAGCCACAGGCTCCGCAACAAGGATGCCGCCCGGAGGCGGAGACTGAAGAAAGATTCCGGTCTAACGGTAGTCCATGAGAAAAGGATAAGGGCCCTGATTCCTTACAAGTAATGGGCTTCCGGTTACGAAATAAGCGCGAAAGAGGGATCAAGATATGGCTCGTGTCAAAACCGGGTTAACCAACCATAAGAGACACAAGAAGATACTGAAGCTTGCCAAGGGCTATTGGGGCAAGCGTTCCAAGTCATTCCGCATGGCCAACGAGGCGGTAATGAAGGCCCTGCATTATGCCCGCAGGCACAGGCGGGAGAAGAAGAGAGAATGGCGGAGCCTGTGGATCGCCAGGATCAACGCAGCGGCCAGGCTCAACGGCATCAACTACAACACCTTGATCTGCGGGCTCAAGAAGGCCGGCGTCGACATCAACCGGCAGATACTCGCCGATCTGGCTATCACTGACGAGAAGGCGTTCGCGGACCTGGTTTCCGTGGCCAAGGCCAAACAGGCGTAAGCGTTTTCTTGCAGCCGGTGTTCCGGGCAGGGTCTGACTGGAGGAGAAAGTTGTGTCTTCGGGAACCCTCAGGCCGAAGTGGGCAACCCCCACCCGGCTAGTTGTCCTGTCATTTGCTCTTGTGATCATGATCGGCACCATCCTTCTGATGTTGCCGGTCTCTTCCAAGTCGGGTGCCTCTCCGAGGCTCATTGACGCCTTCTTTACAGCCGCTTCGGCCGTGTGCGTCACGGGCTTGGCGGTCGTCAATACAGCCGAGTTCTGGAGCACGTTCGGCCAAGCTGTGATATTGGCCCTCATCCAGATCGGCGGCCTCGGCCTCATGATTTTCGCCACCATGCACGCCCTTGTCACCGGCAGGCGAATTGGCTTGCGCGAGCGCATGCTGCTGCAGGAGCAAACCGGCCAGTCCAGACTATCGGGTCTGGTATCGTTGGCCAAGCGCGTTATCGTTGCCACGCTTGTGTTTGAGCTTATCGGGGCGGTCATTCTGGGGACGGTCATAGGCAGGACGAGGAACCTGTCGTTCGCCGAATCCTTCTTCCAAGGGGTTTTCCACTCGGTATCGGCCTTCTGCAATGCCGGGTTCGACATCCTTGGCGACAACCTCATGGGGTTCCAGAGCAACGCTACTGTTATACTGACGGTGAGTCTCCTCATAATCTTCGGAGGCATTGGGTTTCACGTGCTGGTTGACCTCTACGTCAACCGCTTCAGGTGGAACTCGTTGAGCCTGCACTCCAGGCTGGCCCTCAGGATGAGCATCATCCTGCTTGTCGTGGGGACGGTCGCGTTCGGGGCCCTGGAATGGAATAACCCCGGCACGCTTGGTCCCCAGGGTCTCAAGGGCAAGGTTTTGTCGGCTTGGTTCCAATCGGTGACTCCCAGGACGGCCGGGTTCAACTCGATCCTTGAGGAGAACCTTTGGGCTCCCGCGGCGTTCCTGACCGTGATCCTCATGTTCATTGGTGCCTCGCCCGGAGGCACAGGCGGCGGGATCAAGACGACCACCTTCGCGGTGGTCGCGAGGATGGTGAGGGCATCGGTTGAGGGTGGCCACGATGTGACGCTTGAGAAACGCAGGCTCCCGCAAGACGTAGTCTCGAAGGCCGTGGCGATCTTATTGCTGGCGCTGGCCCTGGTCGTCGCATCGACCATGATCGTATCGGGCATTGAGCAGAAACCTTTCCTGGACATCCTGTTCGAGGTCACATCAGCCTTTGGCACTGTGGGGCTCTCCAGGGGTCTCACCCCCACGCTGTCGGAGGCCAGCAAGTTGGTTTTAATCTGCACAATGTTTACCGGCAGAGTGGGTCCGCTTTCACTCGCGATTGCCCTTTCCCGTCAGAGGGGCAACGGAGGTGTGCGGTACCCGGAGGAGAGAGTGACGGTAGGGTAAAGGTGAGTGAAGTGAAATGGCCAAGCAGTTCGCAGTCATAGGGCTCGGCAGGTTCGGCAGCAGTCTCGCCTCGACGCTGGCCAAGATGGGGCACGAGGTGCTGGCAGTCGACATAGATGAGGACCGTGTCCGGGAATTGGCTTCCACGGTGACCCAGGCTGTGCAAGCCGACGCCACCGATGAGGAGGCGCTCCGCGACCTTGGGATCAAGAACTTCGACGTGGTCGTGGTAGCCATGAAGGCGTTTGAGCCGAGCCTCTTGGTGACGCTTTTCCTCAAGCAGATGGGCGTGGCCAAGGTTATCGTTAAGGCTGCCGGCGAGGTGCACGGAAGGATATTGGAGAAGATAGGCGCCGACACCATCGTCTTCCCCGAGAAGGACATGGGAGAGAGGCTGGCGTATTCGCTTGTCTCCGGCAGCGTCATCGACCATATCGAACTGTCCGACGACATCAGCGTTGTCGAGATTGTAGTTACCGGTGCGCTCTCGGGCCGGACCCTCCGCGACCTGAACCTTCGAAACCGCATGGGCCTCACGGTGGTGGCCATAAAGAGGAACAAGAACGTCAATGTTTTCGTGAGTCCGGACGAGCCCCTGCACGAGGGGGACATACTTGTAGCAGTGGGCCCCAACGAAGGCGTCCAGAAGCTTAGCAAGTTGGCCGAGAGAGGGTAGCCCTTGCAGGAGATCCCCTGGAGGCTGACAAAGAGCCTGTCCTCCAAGAAGGAACGCGACAAAACCTCTCTGACAGTGGCCGAGGGGCCTCCTTCGGTCACCTCGGCTTTGGAGTCCGGCGTGGCCGTGGAATTCCTGGCCGTATCGGAGTCTTACGCCAACTCAGATGCTTACGCAGGTATTGAACGCAGCCTTGAGTTCGGCGGTAGAGTCGGGCAGGTCTACGTAGTCCCGGACGCTCTGTTCGACAGGATGTCGGAGACCAGGACGCCGCAGGGGATCCTGTGCGTCTTGCCCGTCCCCTTCAGATACTTGGCCGGTCCGCCCGAGTCTCCGTGGAAGGTCCCGCTTTTCCTGTACGGGGTCGATATTCAGGACCCTGGCAACGCCGGTACCCTGATCCGCGCAGCCGCGGCGGCGGGGGTGACCGGGGCGGTCTTCGCCGGCGAGAGCGCGGACGTGTTCTCGCCCAAGTGCATCCGGGCCTCGGCAGGCGCGGTTTTCAAGACGCGGGTGTCTCTGGAGGACCCGGGGGAGGACGCGTTGTCTATCCTGAAGGGCCTGGAGGCCCAGGGAGTCAGGGTGTACAAAGCCGTGCCAAGGGGCGGGGACCCACCGTGGGCTGCCCGGCTCAGCGAGAGTTGCGCGATTGTGGTTGGAAACGAGGCGCGGGGCCTAAGCAAAGATGTGATCGACGGCCCCGGGAGAACTCTATCGATACCCATGCCGGGCGACACGGAGTCCATGAATGTGGCTCTTGCCTCGGGCGTCATGTTGTATGAAGCGGTCAGGCAACGGCTGCTTTCGGAACGCCCAGTCCTAATGGTATAATGCCTAAAAGGACGAAGAAGCGGGGGTTGCCATGGAGCTCTCAAAAGCATTTTGGACGGTCTTTGAGATGACCGGTTCAGTGGTGGCGTACCTGCTATACTGTCACTACTTGAGGAGTGAGGGGAGTTCCACAAGTAGCGTAGTTCAATGAATAGGCTGTGAAGGAGAACGTGGGCAGCGCGCGGGCGTACAGAGAGGGGAAGGGATGCTGAGAACTTCCCTGCGCCAAACCTGCCGGGATTCGCTCCGGAGCCTCCGGGCTGAAATTATGTAGGCCTGGCGTATCTTCCGCGTTAAGGAGGCTCGAAGGGGGCCGGAGAGACCGGTCAAGCCTGGTGGTACCACGGAAGTGAGAGCTTTCGTCCATGGGACGAAGGCTCCTTTTATTTAACAGGGGAAAGGGGCGAGGCGCATGAAGGACCAGATAGAAGCGCTCCGGCAGAAGGCGAGCGGAGAGGTCGCCGCGGCCAGCGCCGAGGAAGAGCTGGAGGTCATAAGGCTCAAATACTTGGGCAAGAAGGGCGAAGTCACGTCGCTCCTCAAGACTGTGGGCTCGCTGCCCGCAGGGGAGCGCCCTGCGTTCGGCGCCGCTGTGAATGCGTTCCGCGAGGCGCTGGAACGAGAGATTGACCGCCGCAGAGTCACCATGCAGGACATGGCCATCGACGAGAGGGTCCAAAGGGAGTCCATCGACGTGACCCTTCCCGGGGTCAAAAGGGAGACCGGGGGGCTGCACCCCCTGACCCGGGGACTTAGAGAGATCCTTGACGTCTTCTACGGCATGGGCTTCACGGTGTTCGAGAGCCGCGAGGCTGAGACCGACGAGATGAACTTCGTGAAGCTGAACCTGGCGCCGGGTCATCCCGCCCGCGACATGCAAGATACCTTCTACCTTACCGAGTCGACGCTGCTGCGAACCCACACGTCCCCCGGCCAGATTCGGGGGATGCTCGCCCTGCAGGGCAAGCTGCCGGTGCGGTTCGTGGTGCCGGGCAGGGCGTATAGGAGAGATCCGGCCGACGCTTCTCACAGCCCGGTGTTCCACCAGGTGGAGGGATTGGCCATCGACACCAACATTACTTTTCGCAACCTCAAGTCCTGCCTCCTTGACTTCGCCAAGGGGTTCTTCGGGCCAGAGGCCAACGTGAGGCTCCGGCCCAGCTACTTCCCGTTCACAGAGCCGTCGGCAGAGGTGGACGTGTCCTGCGTCTTCTGCAGAGGCAAGGGGTGTTCGGTCTGCGGCGGGTCGGGCTGGCTGGAGGTGGCGGGAGCAGGGATGGTGCACCCCAGGGTGATCGCCAACGGGGGATACGACCCCGAGAAGGTCACCGGGTTTGCGTTCGGGATGGGGATCGACCGCATGGTCATGTTGAAGTACAACATCGGCGACCTGCGCGATCTCCTTGCCAACGATAAGAGGTTCCTGACCCAGTTCAGAGGGCTATAAGGGGGCGGTAGACGTGAAAGTGCCGTGGAAATGGCTTGGGGAGTACGTTGACCTCCCCTGGGATCCGGAGGAGGCTCAAAGGCGTTTCACTCTGGCCGGGCTGAAGGTAGAAGGGCTCTCGTACGAGAGGGCCGCCATATCAGGGGTCATTACGGCCAAGGTGCTGCAGACCTCGGATCATCCCACCAAGCCGAGCCTTAAAGTTGGCATCTGTGACACCGGGAGAGAGCGGTTCTCCGTGGTGAGCGGCGCTCCGGCTCTCAAGACGGGGAATATCGTGCTCTTGGCCGCCCCCGGGTCGACTCTGCCGGGGGGCCTCAAGATTGAGGCAAGGGATTTCGGCGGCGTGCCTTCCCAAGGCATGGTGGTGTGCTCCAACGAGATACTGTACGGTGCCGAGCACAGGCCTGGGGAGGATATCGTCGTCCTGCCTCCCGGGACCCCGCTTGGGATGCCCGCCCAGGAAGTACTGGACCTCGACGACCACGTCTTCGACCTGGAACTGACCGTGAACTACTCCCACTGCCTGTCCATTCTGGGCGTCGCCATCGAAGTGTGCGCCTTGACGGGTCAGAATCTGCGCCTGCCCCGGGTGCTCGAGGAGTGGGACTGGGCCGGCCCAAGAGGCAGCAGGCCGCCTTCGGGGGATGAGCCCTACCGCGGCCACATCCGCATAAGCCTGCCCGACAAGGACCTGTGCCCCCGATATGTGGGCAAGGTCGTCCGGAACGTCGGACACGTCTACTCGCCTATAGGGGTCGAACGCAGGCTGATGCTGGCCGGCATGCGTCCGCTCTCGGCCATAGTTGACGCCACTAACTACGTCATGCTGGAGACGGGGCAGCCGCTCCACGCATTTGACCTGGATACCTTGGTGGGCGATGTTGTGTCAGCCAGACGGTCCCGGCGCGGCGAGTCCATCGCCACGCTTGACGGTCAGTCACACGAGCTGCAGGAAGGCACACTGGTCATCGCCGACGGTGAAGGCCCGGTGGCGGTCGCGGGAGTCATGGGCGGCGGCAGGACTGAGGTCTCGGACAGGACCAGGAACCTGCTGCTGGAGTCGGCCTACTTCGCGCCCCTTCCTGTGCGGCGTACGTCGCAGTGGTTGCGGCTCCGTACCGAGGCGGCCATCAGGTTCGAGAAAGGGATAGACCCGACCGCTCAAGCATCAGTTGCGGAGCGGGTAGCGCAGTTCATAACCACCAATGCTGGCGGAGACGTCGCCCCCGGAAGGGCCGACGAGGATCTCCTAAGAGCCAAGCCCAAAGACATATCGGTCACGAGCCACGACATCC
Source organism: Bacillota bacterium (assembly GCA_040880305.1). GTDB lineage: Bacteria > Bacillota > Sulfobacillia > Fermentithermobacillales > Fermentithermobacillaceae > JBBDIP01. The sequence goes on along the minus strand of JBBDIP010000019.1, from coordinate 20,930 downwards.
GCAGGACGCTGGGAGTACCGGTGTCGATTGGCGAATGCGCGCGCATCTTCCAGGCGCTCCGTTTCGAGGCCGCTCCCGTGGGCACGCCAGGGGCCGAAGAGGCTCTGAGGGTCACCGTGCCTCCAAGGCGGGTCGACATCGAGGAGAGGATCGACCTGGTCGAGGAAGTCGCCAGACACTACGGCTACGACAGGTTTGAGGCGGAACCCATGTCGCCTGCGGTGCCGGGCGGCCCTCCGAACCGCAAATTTGTCCGCATGGACAGCATGCGTGACTTGCTGGTCTCTTTGGGCGGCCTGGAGACGGTCTCTACCTCGCTGCTCGACCTCTCGGACCTCCGGGCTCTCGGTTGGAGCGAAGACGACGACCCGCGAGGAAACCCTGTGCCGGTGCGCAACCCGCTTTCCTCCGATGAGTCGTACCTGCGGACCAGTCTCCTGCCGGGGCTCATCAAGGTGCTGAGGACCAATCAGAGCGTGCGGGCGGCGGGGGGGTTGTTCTGGGAGACCGGCACGGTGTTTTTCAGGTCGCAAGAGGAGTTGCCGCTGGAGGCGCTTCAACTTGGGCTTGCTTCATACGGGACTCTTGAACCGGCTACGTGGGTGCAGGCCGAGAGGTCGTCTTCCTTCTTCGAGATGAAGGGCGTGGTCGAGTCGCTCCTCACGGGGCTTGGGATACCAAATCCGGTTTTCCTGCCGCATGCCGGAATGCCGTTTCATCCGCTCAAGTCAGCGAGGGTGGTCGTGGACGGCTCCACAATTGGCGAACTGGGCGAGGTCCATCCAGCGTGCCAAAGGGCGCTGGACATGACGGTCCCCTGTGTCCTGGCTCACTTCTCGCTGGACGTCTTGTTGTCGGTGGCCAGGGAGGTCCGCCATGAGGCAATCTCCAAATTCATGCCCGTGGAGCGTGACCTCGCGGTGGTCGTTGACGAGGATACGCCTGCGGGAGAAGTGCTGGCGGCTGTGAGGGAAACCGCGGGACACCTTGAATCGGCAACGCTCTTCGACGTGTACCGCAAGCCCCCGGTGCCGGAAGGCAAGAAGAGCCTGGCCATGAGGCTCATCTACCAGCCCCGGGAACGTACGCTCACAGAGGAGGACCTGTCGAACGACAGGCGCCTCATAGTGGAGCGTCTCGAGAGGGATTTCGGGGCCAAGATGAGGTTATAGCTAGGTATGGACAAGCGGGAAATAGCCCACGTCTTTCGCACAATGGGGGCCCTCCTGGAGATCAAGGGCGAGGACAGCTTCAAAGTGCGGTCATATGAGAGAGCGGCCGAAAGCCTGCAGCATTGCGACTTTGACCTGGCGGCGATGGCCAATGAAGGCCGGCTTACCGAGATCCCAGGCATAGGCAAGAACCTGGAGCCGAAGCTCAGGGAGCTGGCGCTAACCGGACGGTCCTCCTTCTTGGAGCGCCTCGTCCAAGAAGTGCCGGAAGGCCTTCTGGACCTGCTGCGCGTCCCAGGCGTGGGGCCCAAGACGGCCAGACTATTGCATGACGCGCTGGGCGTGGCGGGGCTTTCGGACCTCAAGAAGGCTCTGGCCGAGCACCGCGTCCAGCGCCTGCCGGGGTTAGGCAGGAAGCGCGAAGAGCTCATGCAAAAGGGCCTTGGCGAGATCGAGAAGTACGCCGGGCGACTGAGCCTTGGGATTGCGCTCCCGGTCTTGGAGAACCTGATAGCGGCGCTGTCCAATTTGGGTATAGAGGCCGAGATCGTGGGCGAAACCAGGCGGTATGAGGAGACTGTGGCCTTTCTGGACGCGCTGGTTCTCGAGACCGAAGGGGAAAAGCCGCAAGAGACTGTGCTCCGTTCAGGCATTCTCCCGGCGCCGGACGCTACCGCTTTGGAGCAGGCCTGGGATGCGGCCTTGGGAGGTTTTACCTTCCGCACTTCTTTCGGCGTCCCGCTCAGGCTCTTCTTCAGTCCTCGCAGGGAATTCCGGGCACAGGCGACGGCGCTCACAGGCCCAGATGCATTCCTGCATGTCCTCGCGAAGAAGGCGGAGGAACGTGGTTACCGTTTCACGCGCGGCTGCCTGTTCAAGGGAGACCGGCCCTTGGACATTGGGAGCGACGAAGCCCTCTTTGAGGCGCTCGGTGCCGGCTACGTACCGCCTGAACTCCGCCACAGATCCGAGTTTGTCGAGGCGGCCTTTGCCCTTGCGCCCGGAAGTGAGGACCCGAGGATACGAGAACTGGTCTCGCCTAATGACATAAGGGGCGACCTGCACGTCCACACAACTTGGTCAGACGGGACTGCCGGCATCGAGGAGATGGTCCAGGCCGCCCGCCGCCTTCGCTACCGGTACATCGCGGTCACGGACCACGCGACTGAGATCAAATTGATCCGCGGCCTGACGCCTGAAAGGCTACCCGCGCAGCTGGCCGAGATAGAAGGCTTGAGGTCCAAGTACCCCGATATCCGCATACTCAGCGGGGTCGAGGTGGACATCCTGAAGGACGGGCGGCTCTACCTGGAGGATGACGTACTGGCCAAACTGGACGTTGTGGTAGCCTCAGTCCACCAGGATATTGGGAACGCGCACGGTGAGATGCAAAACCGCCTGGTCAGGGCTGCATCCAACCCGAACGTCGACGTGATCGGCCACGCTACCGGGAGGCTCATCGGGCGCCGGCCGGGCACTCAGGCGGGGCTCGTAGCGGTGTTCCAGGCGGCTTCCACGCACGGCACAGCCCTCGAGATCAACTCATCTCCGGAGAGGCTCGACCTGCCCGAAGGACTGGCGGCTCTGGCGATGGATGCAGGTGCCAGATTTGCGATCTGCACTGACGCCCACAGCCCCGAGGCGCTTCTATCAATCCGTTACGGCGTTTTTGCCTCGGCCCGACGGGCGGGCATTCCCAGAGATCGGGTCATCAACACCTCCCCAGACGGCGGTACGTTCATAAACAGTTGACGCGCCTCATATCCTACGAAGGAATTGCTGGGGAGGGGGATATGGGGTGCGTCGCTATTGGAGGGTACTCTTGGCCCTCGTCATTGCCGTGAATCTCGCGTTAGCCTTCCCTGCATCCCCAGCGGCTGCAGGCATTGTGCCCGCTATGATGGCCGCAGACGAGCCGTCTCTGCCGCTTGTCCCCAAGGCTGTGCCTGAGAGGCGCCACGACGTCTACGATCTCAAGGTGCGGTTGAAAGAATTGGGGTTTTACGCCGGACCCCTCGACGATTGCTACGACGCCCCTGCCGTCGAGGCGGTGAGACGCTTCCAAAGGAGCTACTGGCTGGGAGCCACCGGGACGGTCGACAACCCCACCTGGAGGGCGCTGGCCCACGGGGTCGTGAGACCTTCCAGACCGGCTGCAGGACCACCGCCTGAAGGCGCTCTCGCTATCGAAATTGACACCGAGAAGCTAACCCTGACGCTCATCTGCGATGGAACCCCATGGCGGAAATACCCGGTCGCGGCCGGCAAATGGGAGACCATGACGCCGGTCGGCGAGTGGCGGATAGTCGACAAAGGCGTTAAGGTGGGCGGTCCGTTTGGGAGCCGGTGGATGGCCCTGGACGTGCCCTGGGGCCAGTACGGCATCCACGGCACCAATATGCCTTGGACCATCGGAGGTTACTTCAGCTCGGGGTGCGTGCGGATGTTCAACGAGGACGTAGACGAGGTTTTCGACTTAGTGCCATACGGCACTCTGGTGACTGTGAAGGGCTACCGCCCGTCATTGGACTTTGGTCAGGTCCTGGGGCTCGGTTCGGCGGAGCCGGAAGTGGTGGCGCTGCAGCAGGCGCTGAGGGCCAGGGGGTTCGAAGCCGGGAGGTGCGACGGCGTTTACGGTTCCACGACCGCGGCCAAGGTCGCGGAAGTAGCCTCAGTTTACGGTCTCTCCGTAGGCAAGGACATGGTCCGAGACGTCACTAGACTGCTCGGCCTCAAATAGAGGGGAACGCATATGAGGGGCAGGTCGCTAGCGGCACTCGCGATCCTGATGGCACTGTCCATGATTCTGCCCGCCTGCCGGTTGGGGAAGATGGATCTGCCCGGCGAGCCGGACTTCGCCGGCGTCACGTTGAGCGTTTGGGACCTTTCACAGCCGAAGGTTGAAGGCGCGCCCGACTACCAGACGGAGGCGCAACGGGTCGCGCGAGAGTTCGCGGCCCACTACGGCGTGGAGGTGGACTTGCGGTTCGCTCTGAGGCAGGAGATTGCGGAACTCCTGGCCGGCAAGGCGGTCGTTGAGCCCCCTGCGCTGGTATTTACGGGGGAGTGGCCGTCAGTACCCGACGCGGCGTGGGATCTGTCGTCAAGCGTTTCTGAAACCGACTATGTGGATGCGGCCGCGTTTTACTGGCAAAAGGACGGCAGGCTCCTCGCAGTCCCCGCTTACGTCCAGTGGCTGGGGGTGGCATCCAGGGATAGCGGGACCAAGGATGTGTTCTTCGCCGACTCGCCGGCATTCCTCCGGGCGGCGTTGGAGTCGCAAGGAGCGCCTTGGGACCCGGACGCTATCTTCGCTTACCTGACCTGGGTCGAGCAGCAGTGGGGCCGCGCCGAGTCGGATCCGCTGCGGGCTTGGCAGGAAGGGGTAGCCCGCTCGCTGTACCCAGTCACGCCGTACCTTTTTGAGTGGCTCGCCTCCACGGAGGCGTCAGAGGTTTCGCTGGAACCGATCCCCGGGCCGTTTGCTGACCCTTGCTTCTTCTACACGGTCCCCGGGTACGTCGTGCTGGCGAGGGATGGGGCCCAGCGGGAATGCGCCGCGCGTTTGGCGTTCGCTCTGGCCGCCAACCTGGGCAGGTGGGCTGCAAGGGCCGTGGGCTGCGTGCCGGCCCTTCGCGCCGACGTCTCCGTCTTCAACCTCGAAAGTGGGTTCAGCTTTGAGGATCGGTCGTCTATCCTGTCCTCGCTGACCGAGCCGAGGTTCAGAGCTCCTTTGACCGCCGACACGCTGCTCCAAGAGTCTCTCCAAGCAACCCTCCGGCAAGTGGCGGTTGACTACCTTTCCGGCAGAACGACCGCCGCCGAGGCGAGGAGCAGCATCCAGGAGACAATGCAGAGACATACTAAGCCCTAGAGCGCGCGACGCAGTCGGGGGCGACTTGATGCAAGGTTGGCAGCATTACATACACGATATTTTGAATATCAGTTGGCGGTCGATCCTCATGTTTTTCCTGGCGCTGGTGGCGGTTAGAGTCATGGGCAAGAGGTCGGTCGCGGAACTGGCGCCGTTCGACCTTGTAGTCATCATAATCATGGGGTCGGTCGCCGCCCTACCACTGGAAGAGGAGCAGATCCATCCCCTACACGGGGTGATCCCGATCGTGGTCATGTCTCTCCTGCAGTACGTGCTGAGCGTGATAAACATGCACTGGCGGGGGTTTGAGAAGATTAGCCAAGGCGTGTCGACGCCTCTCGTGATGAACGGGCAGATCCTCCGGGACAACCTCCGCAAGGAGAGGGTTTCAGATGCCGACCTGCACATCGTGCTCCGCCAGAGGGGGGCCTCCCGGATCGAGGACGTCGCTCTCGCAGTACTGGAACCTACCGGCGACGTGTCGGTCATTCTGAAGAAGGAAGCCCAACCCGTAACCCCAAAAGACATGGATCTCATGACGCTTTCCAGGTTGGACACTATCCGGATCCAGTCGCAGGAGCGCCTCAGAGAAAGGTACTATGACGTCTCCAACAACGCTCTGAAGAGGAGTTCCTCGCCGGGGAAACGAACAATCGTTTAGAATATCCCCGGGAGGGAACATGAATGCTCTCTGAATGGCAGGCAAGGTCCCTTAGTTTTCTGGAGTATCTGGCCAAGGCGGATATGAACGTACCCACGATGAAGGACAACTACGCCGCGGTCTTCGTGAGCCCCGAGGACGACGCGTTCTTCTCTCATCTCACCGCAAGTTCGCCGGCCGGCGCCGTAACCTGTCTGGCGCTTTCCGAGTCGTGGTGCGGGGACTGCGTCGAGAACCTGCCCGTGCTCGCCAAACTCGCGTCGCTCTATCCTTTCATGCAGCTTTGGATCTTCCCCAGGGACACAAACCTGGATATCATGGACCGGTATCTTACAGACGAAAAGAGGATCATCCCAATCTTTGTGTTCTTCGACCAGGACGGCAAGGAGATAGGGCGGTTCATAGAGCGCCCGCAGGGGGCTCACGCGTTCCTTCACGCCGCGCGCAAGAATCTGGAGCGTCTTCCTGCCGACGAGCAGAAGAAGGGCATGTATCAGGCGCGGACTGACCTCAGAAAGCTCTATAGAGACGGCCTAGCGGCCGAGACAATTTCGATGATCCGGAGGATCTTACAAAACCGGTATGGACCCCAAAACTCTTGAACACCTAGAATTCCGCAAGATCCAGGAGATGCTGGCCAGGGAAGCTGACACCCCTTTGGGGCGAGAGAGAGCGCACCAGTCCGCGCCGGGCTCCGTGCCCCTGGCCAGAGATAAACAGCGTCTGGGTCGGGAAATCATGGACGTCCTCGCCAGGACCTCATCGCCTTCTCTTAGGGGCGTGACCGACGTGCGCCTCAAGGTCACTGCGGCCAGCCAGGGAGTGGTGCTTTCGGGCGAGGACCTTCGAGGCGTCCTTGACGTGCTGCAGGGATTCGAGACGCTTCACGCCTGGCTGTCGGCGGTCGCCGGGCCCCATCACGAGCTCGCCCGCGTGAGGGAGAGGATCCCAAGGTTGACCCAACTTGGGGCGCATCTTGCCCGGATCGTGGACGAATCCGGGGCGATCAAGGATACCGCCAGCCCGCGGCTGGCTTCAGTGCGCCGCCAGCTCAGGGACTACCAGGAGCGCATGAGGAAGCGGGCCGAGGAGATCACCAGGCGAAAGGACATCGCCCAGTACCTGCAGGAACCCATAGTAACTCTTAGGAACGGCCGCTACGTGGTCCCGGTGAAGCAAGAAAACGCCCCGAGGGTGCCCGGGCTGGTTCACGACCAGTCAGCGTCGGGGCAAACGCTGTTCGTGGAACCGCAGGAGCTGCTCGAGATGGCCAACAACCTGCGCAGGCTTGAGCTTATGGAACGAGATGAGATCGAGCGCATCCTGGCAGAGGCATCTTCGGCGGTAGGCGAATCCGCCTCACTCATTACAGGTGGAGTTGCGGCCCTCTCGGACTTCGATTTGGGATTGGCTGAGGCTCGGCTGGCCTTCAAGTGGCGCGGATCGTTCCCCACGCTCTCGGAGGAACACGTGCTGCGATTGTCCAGGGCTTGGCATCCTCTGCTGAAAGGCACTCCCATCCCAATGGACATCTCCTTGGAAGAGGGAGGGATCCGTACCGTGGTGATCACGGGTCCAAATATGGGAGGCAAGACGGTCGCCCTAAAGACTTGCGGTCTGCTCTCAGCCATGGCGCTGTCCGGGTTGCCCTGCCCGTGCAGTGAGAAGTCCGTCGTCGGCGAGATAGACGACGTCCTGTGCGACATTGGCGACGAACAGTCCATTGAAGAGAGCCTGTCGACGTTTTCGGCTCACATATCAAACGTGGTGAGGATCCTGAAGGTTGCCGGCCCAGGGAAGCTGATCCTGATAGACGAGCTTGGGGCCGGCACGGACCCGCAGGAAGGCGCCGCTCTGGCCTTGGCCATCTTGAAGCGATTGAACCTTTCGGGCGCCCTCTCGGTCATAACCAGCCATTTTAGCGAGTTGAAGGTCGCGGCGCAGCAGAACCCGGGGATGCAGAACGCATCGGTGGAGTGGGACGCCGTGAACCTGGTGCCCACGTACCGGTTGGTTGTAGGCAGACCCGGACGATCCAACGCATTCCTGGTCGCGAAGAAGCTGGGGCTCGGTGAAGACGTCTTATCGGACGCCCGCTCAAGCATGCACGAGGAACTGCTGCACTTGGAGGACATCATCCAGGAGATGGAGGAGTCGTCTCAACGCAGCGCTGAAGCGGCGGCGCTGGCCGAGCGCGATAGGCGCGCCGCCCTCGACATGCGAGCGGAAGTGGAGGGCAAAGCGGTTCAGATGGAGTCCACCAGGAAAGAGATCCTGAACGAGGCCAAGAGAGAGGCCGCCCTTATCATCAACAGGGCGCGGGTCGAACTCGAGAAGGCTGTCAGAGAGTTCCGCGAGGTTGACCGCAAGAATAAAGCCAGCTACGCTGGCTCGGTCAACCGGATGCGGGAGTCCATCAATGCGGTGCGCGACGAGGTCCAGCCTGAAGAGCAGTTCGACCAGGGCGCGCCTCTCAGTCCAGACCAAGCTGTGTCTGGTACCACGGTGAGCGTGCTTGGCTTTGCGAGCCCTGGGACCGTCATCGACGAACCTGACTCGGGCGGGATGGTCATGATTAGGATAGGGGCCCTCTCGCTGCGCACGGCTCTTTCCTCTCTTAGGGCGGTCAAGCCGGCGGCCGGAAGCGCGTCGCAGGAGAAGCCGGAGCGGCGAGAGGCAGAGATCCCGCTTGAAAAGGCCAAAGAAGTGTCGTTGGAACTGGACCTTCGCGGCATGACCAGCGACGAGGCTTTCGATGCGGTAGATAAGCACCTTGACGACGCGGTGCTGGCGTCGCTGCCCCAGGTCCGCATCATCCACGGCAAAGGAACCGGCGCGCTTAGGAAGGCCGTGAGCGATTACTTGCGTAAGGACCCCCGCGTTGCGGATTTCCGCCTGGGCGAGACCGGAGAGGGCGGTTCCGGAGTGACGGTGGCAACGCTAAGGGCGGAGTGAACTTCAGTTCGTCCGGCCGTGCTGGTACGTGCAAAGCGACGTCGGCACTTTGTCTTTTGGGAACATCTCGGTCACGATATCTTCCGCAGGGCACGCTGGACTCGGCAGTTCGCCTGACTTCCTGCAGATCTTGGCGCTGGTGATGTTGGCCGGGACCGGGAAGTCGGATGGCGCTTCGGCCGCCGTGATCTGTTTCATCATCCTGCCCCAGATGAGGGCGGGGTAGCTGCCCCCGGTAATCTTCCATGCTTCCATTGTCTTGGCCTGGTCGAAGCCCATCCACACGATTCCCACCGTGTTGGGGGTGAAGCCGCAGAACCAGGCATCCTTCCAGTTGCTGGTGGTGCCGGTCTTGCCGGCTGCGGGCCGACCGATGTTGGCGGCGGTCCCGGTGCCGGAACTCACAACGTCTTTGAGCATGCTTGACATGAGGAAAGCGCTCTCCTCGGAGATGACCAGAGAGCGGTTGGTCTTGTTCTCTTCCAGGAGGCTGCCGTTCTTGTCCTCGACCCGTAGGATGGTTATGGGGTCAACTTTGATCCCGCGGTTGGCGATGGTGCCGAAGGCCACGGCCATGTCTATGGGCGAGACGCCGTAGGTGAGTCCGCCCAGGGCGATAGACCGGGTGTAGTCATTGAGCCCTTCCGCGGTGTACTGCTTCACCAGGGAACTAATGCCCATCTTCTCGGCAGTCTCCAGACTGCTCTTGCTGCCGATCATGTCCTGAACCTTTACCGCGATCACGTTCAATGAGCGGCGGACGGCTTCTCTCATAGTGACCAATCCGCTGAAACTCCCGTCGTAGTTGGTGGGGGAGAACTTCTCGCCGGTCACGGGGTCTGTGAAAGTGATGGGGGAGTCGTTCACCACCAGGTTGGGCATGAGGCCCGACTCCAGAGCGGGGATATAGACCGACAGAGGCTTAAAGGCCGAACCGGGCTGTCGTTTGGTGTCCGTCGCCCTGTTCCATGCCAGCATCTCTTCGTGTTTGCGCCCGCCTACCATGGCTAGGACGTTCCCCGTCTTCACATCCATGACGATCGCCGCAGCCTGCATGCTTTCGTCGTCCTTGTATGGAAAGTTGGTATCGAGGCTGCCGGCAATAGCGGTCTCCACGGCTTTCTCGGCTTCGGGGCTGTAGGTGGTGTAGACCTTGAGCCCGCCCCCGTATACCAGATCAGACGGGTATTTGGCCAGGAGTTGCTTCAGGACGTAGTCCAAGAAGTAGGCTCCTTCAGCCACAACTTCGGACTTGGGCTCAATCGTGCTGAGCGGCTTCTGCTTGAGGGTTTCGGCTTCGTCCCTCGGCAGGAGGCCGTACTCGGCCATCTGCGAAAGCACCGTGTTGCGCCTGGATAGCCCGCCCTTTGGGTTGTCGGTGGGGTCATAGAGGTAGGGACCTTTTATCATGCCGGCAAGGAACGCAGCCTCATCCACGGTGAGGTCTTTGGGAGACTTCCCAAAGAACGCTCGTGCCGCGGCGCCAACTCCGTAGGCTCCGCGTCCGAACGGGATCTGGTTCAGGTACTTCTCAAGGATCTCGTCCTTGGTGAACTCTCTTTCGTACCTTACTGCCATGATCGCATCCTGGATCTTTCGTGTCCAGGTGCGGTCGTCTGTGAGGAATTGTTTCTTGGCCAGCTGCTGAGTGATGGTGCTACCGCCCTGACCAACGCTGTCGCCGGCCTTTAGGTTGTTGAACAGTGCCCTAGCGATGGCCCGGAGGTCGACTCCGTGGTGTGAGTAGAACCTTACGTCCTCGGCCGCCAGTACCGCGTCGATCATGTGCTTGGGAAGCTCGGCAAGGTTGACCGGGATACGGTTCTCTGTCGCGTGAAGCTCGGTCCACACTTTCCCCTCGCGGTCGTATACGAAAGAGGTCTGGTTCACTTCCAAATCAAGGTCGGAGACAACGGGTAGGTCGCGCACCGCCGAGGCGACAAAGTAAGCCACCGCGCCCCCTCCCACGAGGAAGCAGACCAGGATCAGATAAAGGATTATGTCGAGGATGTTTCGTTTTTTCCCGCCGTTCTTGCGCTCTTTCGTATTCTGTTTTTTGGCTCTAGGCATCCGCCAAACCCCCAGCGCGCTTTTTGCGTTTCTACTACACTCTTGGATATAGACGAGTCATATGGCTGCATCGGTCCCACAATTATACCACCGCTTGCCCGTGGTATAATTGCCGGAAAAGCCGTAAGCCGGGAGGAACCCCCGATGAGTGACATCGCCCCCACAAACCACGAGATCGAAATCGCGGCAAAGCGCCAAGTTGAAATCCTCCGAGATAGATCGGAATCCCTTGTCACCGAAGAGGATCTCCTGTACAAGATCAAGCGCTCGCTCGCCACCAAGAAACCGCTTCGAGTCAAACTCGGGGTTGACCCCAGCGCTCCCGACCTCCACCTGGGGCACGTGGTTGTCATGAAGAAACTGCGTGAATTCCAGGAGCAAGGACACGAGATCTATTTCATAATCGGCGACTTCACCGCCACCATAGGCGATCCCAGCGGCAAGTCTCAGACCCGGCCGCAGCTATCCAAAGAGCAGGTCGAGGCAAACGCCGAGACCTATCGCCTGCAGGCCACGATGATATTGGACCCCGAGAAGACGCACACGGTTTTTAACGCCTCATGGCTGGCCCCCATGACGTTCGGCGACGTGGTCCGCCTTGGATCGCGCTTCACGGTTGCCCGTATGCTGGAGAGAGACGATTTCCAGAAGAGGTATGAGGGCGGCCTGCCCATATCGGTCCACGAATTCCTGTACCCTCTTGCCCAGGCCTACGACTCTGTCGCGATAAACGCCGACATTGAGCTCGGCGGAACTGACCAGACGTTCAACCTGTTAGTGGGCAGGACCATTCAGAAGGAATACGGGCAGGAGTCTCAGGTCGCTCTGACCATGCCCCTCCTGGTCGGACTTGACGGCGCGAAGAAGATGTCCAAAAGCCTTGGCAACTACATCGCAGTGAAGGACCCGCCCAAGGACATGTACGGGAAGGTCATGTCTATACCTGACTCACTCATGGCGACCTACTACCGGCTCGTGCTGGTAGAGCCGCTAGACTGGGTGAAGTCCTTCGAAGAGAATCTCAAGTCCGGGAAATCCCACCCCATGGACGCTAAAATGGGCCTGGCGCGCCGAATTGTGGCCGAGTTCCACGACCGGACCGCGGCGGAAGAGGCCGAGAAGGAATTCCTCCACGTGTTCCGCGAGAGGGAGGTCCCCGACGACATAGAGGAGGTTATCCTCCCTGACGCGCGCGTGGGAGAAACGGTGGGATTGGCGCGCCTCATCTCACAGACCCATCTGGCTCCTTCGTCGGGCGAGGCCCGGCGACTTATCCGTAGCGGCGCCGTCAAAGTCGACGGAGTCAAGTACACCGACGAGTCGGCTGCGTTCGATATCAAGGACGGTATGATGCTGCAGGTAGGTAAGAGACGTTTCTGCAAGGTTAGGGTCCCAGGCAACACCAGATAGCTCACCGCATATAATGAGGAGCTTCTCGGGGGAGGGGCTTCTCATTTTTCATAAGAAGAGATCGCTAAGCGTTAACAGAGGCCTTCGGCTGTTCGTGTGGCTCGCGGTGTTGAGCGCGCTGGCGGTCTGGGTCCTGGTGGCGGTCGAACGCGCCGTCATCCCCACGCTGATCGCCATATCCGAGACTGAGGTAACGCGCGTGGCCAACCAGGCCATGATCGATGCCGTCAACATGCACATATCGAAATTCATGGAGGGCAAGAACCTCCTGGATTTCCGGACGGGCCCGAGCGGCGAGCTCCTGTACGTGCAGGTCAACACGGGGGATCTGAATAAGATCCAAGCTCAAGCCCTCGAAGTCCTACAGGAAACCTTCCGGGATCTGACTGGGTTCACGGTCCATGTGCCGTTGGGTCAGGCCCTTGGTTCTCGAATCTTCGCTCCGGCCGGTCCGCGCATCCCCGTCACTTTGTACCCCTACGGCACTGTAAAGGTCGAAGTTCACGATTCTTATGATGTCACCGGCATCAACCAGACCAAATTCGAGGTCTGGCTCAAGGTGACTTGCATGGTCAGGGTCGTAATCCCGCTCATACAGGCCAGGACCGAAGTAACCACCGAGATCCCGCTGACTACCGTGTTGATCCCGGGCAAGGTGCCGCCGACCTACCTCTCTATCACCAAATAAGCCGATCAAGACTCCAAGTGCGCAGTGCTGATATAATAATGCCGGCGTACAGGGAGGTGCCGTCTTTGGCAGATGCGGAAATGGAGCGTAAGGTTGGTTCCCTGGTCGATTGGATGAGGCAGAAGGGTGCGGAAGCGCACGCCCGCGGAGCGGTGTTCGGCGTCTCCGGCGGCGTCGACTCGGCTCTTGTCCTCGCGCTCTCGAAGAAAGCATGGCCCTTGGACTGTCTCGGACTGGTCCTGCCATGCCATTCGATTGCCCAAGATGCAGAAGACGCGCTGGTCCTGCTGGACCTCTTTCAATGTCCCCACTGCGTGCAAGACCTGACCCAGACCTACGACACGCTTGCAGGAACGTTGCCGCAAGAAGGTCCAGGCGACCGCCATCTGGCCCTCGCAAACCTAAAGTCCAGGCTGCGCATGGCGGCGCTTTACTATTACGCAAACCTTCACAACTACATAGTCATAGGCACGGGTAACAGGGACGAGATCTACGTGGGCTACTCGACCAAGTACGGTGACAGCGGGGTGGATATCCAGCCGCTAGGGGGCCTGACTAAAGGTCAGGTGCGGGAGATGGCCCATTACCTTGCGGTCCCTGACCGGATCGTGGGGAAGCCTCCATCGGGCGGCCTGTGGGAGGGCCAGACCGACGAGGGAGAGATGGGACTTACGTACAAGGATATCGACGCGTACCTTCTGGGCGAAGAAGTGCCGGAGGAAGTAAGAATCAAGATCGAGAGACGGCACGCATCTTCCGAACACAAGAGAAGGACGCCTCCGGTTCCGAACCTGGATTAGGAGGAGAACCCCATGTCAGGACATTCAAAGTGGCACAACATACGGCTCAAGAAAGCTAAGGTCGACGCCGCAAAGTCTGGCGTCACCTCAAAGTGCCTCCGGGACGTGATGCTTGCGGCCCGGCAGGGCGGCGGGAACCCCGACGGCAACTTCAAACTCAAGATTATGGTCGAGAGGGCGAGGGAAGCCAACGTGTCGCTGGACAGCATCACCCGGGCTATCAAGAGGGGCACGGGAGAGGGTGACGGCGGCCCGATGGAGGAGCTCACCTACGAGGCCTACGGTCCGGGAGGAGCCGCCATCCTGGTTGAAGCGGCCACCGACAACCGCAACCGGACCGCCTCCGAGATCCGTTTCATCTTCTCTAAACACGGCGGGCGGATGGCCGAAGTCGGCGCAGTCTCGTGTATGTTCGAGCAAAAGGGCCTCTTTGAGCTGGAGAAAGATGGCCTGACCGAGGACGATGCTTTGACTCTGGCCATCGAAGCCGGCGCCGAGGATATGAAAGCCGAGGATGAGGTCTACGAGATCTACACGGCCCCGGACGACCTCGATGCCGTCAGGACCAAGATAGAGGCCACGAAGGCCAAAATCGTCTCCGCGGACCTGACCATGATCCCCAAAACCATGGTGACGCTGGACGCCGACGACGTGGACAAGATGATCCGTCTCCTTAGCGCGATTGAAGAGCAGGACGACGTTTCCAATATCCACACCAACTTTGACATGCCGGAAGAATCTGAATAACCCTTTCTTTCCAGGGAACAATATTCTCCCTGGAGTGAGGATAAATGGAAAGACACGGTCGCAAGGCCGTCCGTGGCCTAGTTCTTGTTCTTTCTGTTCTGACGGTGGTAGCGGCCGTCTTCGTGCTCGATGGGATCCTCGCCAAGGATACCGGCGGCAGGTGGCCGTGGTTTTCAGGGGCAAGCGTGCAATCCCCAGGGATCGCCAAGATCACCTACGTGCAGAAGTTCACCCGCTGCGGGGACGTCACGACCAGTGTCACGGAGATCCCTGAAGACGAACTGGAAAGCGTTGTCGCTGCGCTCGCGTCGGGCTGGACCGTCAGCCGTACCGGCAGCGCATCGGCGGTGGCCCAGAAAGATGTGGATGAGTACTGTCCCGACCACCTGGATTTTCGCCTGATCGCCCTATACCGGGGCGCTCCGGGAGTGGAGGCCCACGTCTGCGTATTCCGGGGCAAAAAGATAGACTCTGCGTTCATCGCGAAGGAGCGACGCGACCTCACCGAAGGCGTTCTCTACCCCCAAGACAGGCAGCGCCTCAAGGTGGGACTGCTGGTCACCTACGACGAAGAAGACCCCGTGGACGTCGACCTGGACGAGAAGGTGGATTCCTACCTGCAGGGGATAGCCGAAGGGCGCTAGCGCTGAAAGGGTAATCCCTTCGCGACGTAGAAAACCCCCTGCGGAGGCGATGTTTTGCGCATCCTTGGCATCGACCCCGGCATCGAGCGGACAGGCTGGGGAGTCGTAGACTCCAAAGGCCACGACTTTGTCGCCCGCGACTACGGCTGCATAATCACACCAAAAGGTGACGACCTTCCAAAGAGGTTGGTTTCCATCTGCTTAGCCCTGAACCAGATACTCGACAATCACCAGGTTGACGTCGTGGCTGTCGAGGAGATCTTTTTTGCCAAGAACGCCAAGTCGGCTATCGACGTCGGCCATGCCAGGGGAGTGTGCCTTCTGACGGCCGGGCAAAGGGGCTTGCCTGTGGAGGAAGTCACTCCGCTCCAGGTCAAGTCCTCAGTCGTAGGTTACGGGAAAGCCACCAAGGAGCAAGTTGGGGTTATGATTAAGCAGATCCTTGGCCTCAGCAGGATCCCCCGGCCCGACGACACCTGTGACGCGCTCGCGATTGCCGTTACTGCGGCCACCAAGAGGTCGTTCAACGCAAGATTGCCAAAGCAGAGCGATAGCGGCGCTTTGGCAGCGTCGCAAGCAAAACCGAAGGTTTTGCGAGATGACATCCTGCTTCCTTATGTTAAGAAGGATGACCTATGATAGCGGAACTGCGTGGGATAGTCGTGGACGCCGGCAAGGACTTTCTTGTCATCGACACCAACGGGGTCGGCTTCGAGGTGCGGGTGACGTCCCGTCTCGCTTCCTCGTTCTCCCGGGAAGATCGCGTCCACGTCTACACCAGGCTCATCATTAGGGAAGACGCCTGGAATCTCTACGGGTTCAAGACCAGGGAGGAGAGGGCCTGCTTCGACCTCTTGCTCTCCGTAAGGGGGGTCGGCGCCAAGGTATCGCTCAGTGTAATATCTTACCTGCAACCCCAGGACTTCTACCGTGCCATACTGGCCCAGGACGACCGGGCGCTTGTCGGGGTGCCCGGTGTCGGGAAGAAGACTGCCGGCAGGATGATCCTGGAGCTCCGTGACCGGATCGGGCTTGGCGCGAAGGAAGAGCCAGGCAAGGCGGTTCCTCCAGCTGATGTCGAGGAAGAAGCCCAGGAAGGCCTCATGGCGCTGGGATACACCTGGCAGGAGGCCAAAGACGCTGTGTCGAACGTGAGGAAGGCAGAGCCAGGCATCGATCTCGAGACTCTGCTCAGGGAGGCCTTGAGGAAACTTGCCAGATCCTGAAAGAGACCTCATATCCAAAGAATGTCAGCCTGAGGACGAAATAGTCGAGGAATCCCTACGCCCGCGGGTGTTTTCCGAGTACATCGGGCAGGAAAGGGTCAAAGAAAACCTCAGGGTATCTATCGAAGCCGCGCGCCAAAGGGGCGACGCCCTCGATCACATCCTTTTGTCCGGGCCCCCGGGGCTCGGCAAGACCACGCTGGCCCACGTCATAGCCAACGAACTGGGCGTGGGGATCAGGGTAACGTCCGGCCCCGCAATTGAGAGGGCCGGAGACCTGGTGGCGATCCTGACCAACCTGGAAGACAGGGACATCCTTTTCATCGATGAGATCCACCGCCTGTCCCATGTGGCGGAGGAAGCGTTGTATCCGGCAATGGAGGACTTCAGCTTCGACTGGATCGCCGGCAAGGGCCCGCAGGCCAGGACTTACCGCCTAAAGCTCCCGCACTTCACGCTAATCGCCGCAACCACAAGGAGCGGACTTCTTACGTCGCCGCTGCGCGATAGATTCGGGATCACATTTCGACTGGAATACTACTCGGAGGACGAGCTCTTTGAGGTCGTGAACCAGTCGGCCCGCATCCTCCGGATCGGCGTCGACAGGGGCGGCGCCGTCGAAATCGCGTCCCGCTCGCGTGGCACGCCCAGGATCGCCAACAGGCTCCTGCGCCGGGTGCGAGATTTCGCGCAAGTGAGGAAAGATGGAGAGATCAACAAGTCGGTAGCCCGCGAGGCGCTGACGCTCCTGGACATCGATCAGATGGGGCTGGACCGGCTCGACCGGCAGATACTTGATGCGGTAATTGGGAAGTACGGCGGTGGGCCCGTTGGGCTTTCGACGCTGGCAGCGTGCCTGTCGGAAGACCCCGGGACGCTTGAGGACGTCTATGAGCCGTACCTCTTGCAGATAGGGTTCCTTGAGAGGACTCCGAGGGGCAGAAGCGTCACCAAGAGCGCGATGGAGTACATGGGGAAGACCGCCGGCAGCGCCCAGGGGAGGCTATTCGAGCGTCCGTGAGGATCCTCATGCATTCGTGTTGCGCGCCGTGCACCACCTTCCCGCTCTTCCTACTGCGCGCCGAAGGTTACTCGGTTGATGGGGTATTCCTCAATCCCAACATCCACCCAGACGCTGAAAGAGACAAGCGTTGGTCGGTCTACCGGGACTTCGCGCGGTCCGAGCGCTTTAGTGTGCGCAGGCTGGACTCATCCCACGAGCAGTGGCTATCCAGCGTTTCCCTCGACCTCAAAAAGCCTGGCCGCTGCCGTCTCTGCTACGAGAACAGGCTTTTTCCTGTTGCCCGCCTGGCCAGCGAAGAGGGCTACGACTGTTTCACCACCAGCCTCCTTTTGTCCATCTACCAGGACCACAAGGGGATCGTCGCGGCCGCCGAGGCCGCCTCCCGGGAAGCCGGTGTCCCGTTCCTGTACAGGGATTTTCGCGTGGGATACCGTCGCAGCAGAGAGATGGCCCGTGGACGCCACCTGTACATGCAGAAGTACTGCGGGTGCGAGTTCAGCGCTTGCGGGAAATGATGGTTATGTACTAGGGTTAGCAGTGAAGACCACTTGCGGAGGGTTGCCGGACTCCGACTGGAAGGTGGCGCCATGTCCGACAGTGGGTACATAGCTAGGATCTTGGTCATCGTCGGCGTGCTGTTGGTTCTGGCCGGACTGGTCGTCGGTTTGCTGGGCCGCTTCATCAGGATAGGGCGGCTGCCCGGCGACGTCGTTATCCGCCGTGGCAACTTTACCTTCTACTTTCCGCTTGCCACCTGCCTCATATTGAGCGTGGCGTTCACATTCATCGCATGGTTGCTGAGGAGAAGATGAGAAGACATCCGTTCCGGCGTGCCCTCATTTTAGTCGCGACGGCAGTCGTCATGGCGACGTTGCCTGCGCAAATCATCGCGGCCCAGGACGGGTCAGGTTTTCCGCTAGCCTCGCCTCCAAAGATCCTCGTAGGACTGACGAGAGCCACTTCCGTGACCTTGTCGTCAGCTGCAACACTCACCTTGAGCGGGACCGGTACTCCCGTGAATCCCCTTGCGCCGGTTACTCTGCCGGCGGGCGTGGAGGTCACCTTCTCGGTGTCGGGATCGGGCGTCTCTTGGGGGTTCACGCCGTCGGGGTCCGCCACTCAGATCGGCCAGAGCGCGGGGCCCGTCTTGCTCGGCCTGCCGGATTCGGCGCAGCCGCCGCAATCCCCGCCCGGTCAAATGCCTGCTGCGCCTGCGATAACTGTCAAGCGGCTTGTCAGCCCAAGTTCAAATGTAGCCGGGCGTTCCTTCAGGGGCGGAATGCTGGCCATGCCGGCGTCCGGGACGCTGCTATTGGCCAACGTGGTGGGTATGGAAGACTATGTGCAGTCAACCGTAGGGGCGGAGATGCCGGACGACTGGCCGGACGAGAGTCAGGAAGCGCAGGCGGTTGCGGTCCGCACCTACGCGGCGTACAAGGTATGCCTCTCCAAGTCCGGCGTGGTAAAGGATTGTGAAGCAGGTTTTCGGACGGTCACCGCCGCCGACGTCCTCTTGTGGTCGAATGACCAGGTATACAGAGGCGTGGATGAGGAGAACCCGCAGTCCGTCGCCGCCACCCTGAACACGAGGGGCAAGGTGCTCGCGTTCAACGGCAGTCCCGCCGCAGCCTATTTCCACTCGGACGCTGGGGGCATGACTGAGGAAGCCCGCTACGTGTGGGGAGGGACGGTCCCCTTCCCCTACCTGCAAGCTGTGAGGGAAGCGCCCCATGAATCCCCGTATTCGCTGTGGACGGTGCGCTTGACCCTGCAAGAACTCTCCGTCGGCCTGGCTTCCATTGGCATAATCCCGTCGAGTCTGCCTGACATTATCACCGGGTACGGTCCCGGGAGATCGGGTAGATGGACCGGCGTCACCGTCATGACCGCTAGGGGAGTGGTCCAGGCCAAGGCCACAGAGTTCAGGAGAGCGTTTCCGCAGGTCCGAAGCATGTTGTTTTCCTCTTACTCATATGGCCGCGGGATGGAGACCAAGGGCTTGCTCGGCGCCGAGGCGGGCCTTTTCGTCCAGTCCGACGGGCAAGTTGCCCAGGTGAAACTAGGGTCATCGGTCATCGTGGGCGGGGCCGGGGCGACGACACGGCCCGTTGGCGGAGCCTACGCTACCACCGGCGCGGCGGCAGATGTACCCGGGACCTACGTGCTTGTCGGCAGCGGGTGGGGGCACGGAGTTGGACTTTCCCAGTACGGCGCGAAGGCCATGGCGCTGGGAGGCAGCGATGCCTCAGAGATACTGGATTTCTACTATCCAGGGACGACCCAGGAGCAATGGTGGCCGTAAGGATGTTGTTGGAAGTCATAGTTGTGGAATGACAGTCTATGATGTGGAACGGTTGACGGTGAAAGATAGGGAACAATACTCGGGCATCGGACGGGGTCTCGGATTATAGATGCGCAGCGATCGTAACGCGCATGACCGTGCTCATCGACGTGCGTGCGCAGTCGGTGAGCATAGTCCTACGTCATCCTACAACAAATAGGGGTCGGGGATAGTCCCGGCAATCCGTACCTCTGGAATCGGAGACGCTCGGGCCAGATGATTGCATCTGGCGATTTGAAGACAACAGGTCATCGAATCCCTCTGTCACTAGGTGAACCGGCAATGAGCTGTGTTCCCGACTTGGCAAGCGTGTAGCCGCTACCCCGGATTGCACGGATGAGATGGTCTATGCCGAAATCTGCCAGGGCCGTCCGCAGATTATATATGTGTTGATGCAGGGTCTTTACGGTTGCTCCATCACTCTTGCCCCAGGCCGTTTGAATCAGCACGCTGTGGGGAACTGGGTAACCTGCGTTTCGCGCTAGACACGTTAGGAGTCTTCCCAGAATCGGAGGCAATCGCAACTCACTCTTTCCGTTGGTGAGAACAAGGCTAGGAAGGACCAGAATAACGTCGCTTGCGACTGATAGGGCTTCGTCATCTCTCGACAAGCAGCGCACCAGGTTCTCAATGACGCAGGGAAGTTCATGGAAGGCTTCGCTTGTGCGGAAGCATGCAATGGCTCCGTTTCGAAGGAGCTCTGATGCTGTATCACGTGGCAAGGCATCCGCAACCAGGATGACGGGAAAGGAGAAATCGCGGGACAACCTCTTTGCCAAAACCACGTGGTCATCTCTGACTTCCCTTACCCCGATGACCCAGACGCCCTTGAGACTCCGTCCCCATGTTGCTTCTGGTTCCTCAAGAAGGGACACCGAGCAGTATTGCATGCCCAAAGACGCGGCTATGCCTTGGAGGAGGATATCTAGTTGTCGTGTCTCGCTATGAACAAAGAGACTTGCACCGGTTCCTGACATAGACCCACCTTCACAATAGCGCTGGCATAGAGCAACGATTCCCGGTCTCTGCCCAGATAAACGCTTGTGTCAGCCAGTACCACAGGTGCGGGGTCTTTCTGTCTGTAGACTATATCGCCCGGCCTTTTTCAGTCAACCCGTGTGAAAAGTCACTAAATTTTGAGTCTTGAGCACGAGTCTCAAGAGGAGGTTGAGGAATCGGTCGGGAAACCCAGTGATCAGATCCGTGTTCTCCTTTCCGTGTTCTCCTTCGGCTCACTGCAGGAAGGGGGCGCCAGGTGTGGAAAAACCGTTCATCCAGCTATTTCACACGCCAAACAGCGGTTATTTCCTGGATGTCA
>JBBDIP010000018.1:0-5978 GCA_040880305.1 Bacillota bacterium | reverse complement strand
GGCAGCAGGCGGTTGGTCTTCACGTAGATGGCGCTGTAGCCCCTCATGCAGGCGGTGTTGGCGCTCACGCTGTCTGTCGGCGAAACGCCCGAATTGCATGGTGCTGACGGAGCGCTCGGAATGGATGGCGGTTTGAGTGCTGCCGGCTGACCAAAGAAGAGAGGGCCCCTCCGCGGAGCCCTCGATGGCGACCCGCGAGATCCCCTCTACAACTGCTCGAAGTCCAGTTGCACGCGTTGTACATTGGCCACGTCGACCAGTTGTCCGCCCTGGCCCATGACATCAAGGAAGCAGGCGGTGCACAGGTTGTTGATGACCCGCGGGATCCCCCTCGACAGTGCATGGATCTGAGCTATGGCGGAGTCGCTGAAGAGTGGTCTGGACGCCCCCGCCTGTTTGAGGACATGTTCGATGTACGCCCTGGTCTCCTGCTCCTCCAACCCCCCGAGGTGATACCGAACGCTGATTCTCTGCCGCACTGGTTCGAATGCCCGTAGCCGCAAGGTGGCCCTGAGTTCAGGCTGCCCCACCAGTATCAGCGCGAAAGGGCTCAGGGAGTCGAACTGGAAATTGGTGAGGAATCGCATCTCCGCGAGCATGGAAGCGGACAAGAGGTGGGCCTCGTCGATGACAAGCACCGGTTGTTTGCCCTGGTTTTCGTAGGCGTCCATGAGGACGCGGTCAAACTGGCGGCGGGCATCCCTCTGGTAGAAGGCGGGAGTGACTCCGAACTGGGAGAGCACCTCCCTCACCCACCTTCGGTGGGTCCCCGAGCCTCTGGGTTCAAGGACTGAGTCGGCGATGTAGATGAACGGGTAGCGTATGGCATCGAGGCGGGCTGAGAGCGCTCTGACCGCAGTGGACTTCCCGGCGCCCACTTCGCCGGTGATGACGCCCAATGCACGGTTCTTGACTATGTGGTCCAAACGGGCGGAGAGTTCCTGCCATGCCTGACTCCGATAGAGGTTGGCGGCCGGCACGTACTTGGCGAAAGGCGTCTCAGTGAGGCCGAAGTAGTCCTTGATCACGGCCTGTCATCCTCCTTTGGCAGTCGCGGAAAGCGCATGGCTCCGAGTTTCTTGCGCTGCTCCTCGTCGTACTGGCGCTTGGCGAGTTCAAGGAGGTTCAGGCCTGTTGGCGGGACGGGAACCTGAGCTGTCTGTCCCAGGTCCCTGTGGCGGGGCTGCCTCAGGTCAAGGGGCTGCGCGTCGGGATAGGCCCCGCCCTCGTGTAATACCTGTATGGTGCCGAGGTCGTAGGGGTCGTAACGGACGGTGATGTGCCGGCGGATGAGGGCAGCGCTGACCTCGTAGGTCGGGGACCCACCGAAGGTGGGTGCACAAAGAGAAAAGCACCCTGTCTTGTCGACCCTGCGCTTCTCCTGCCACAAGAAACTCTGGCGGACCTTCAAAGGGTCCAGCCTGCGCAGAGGCGTTCGATCTTCCTCGAAGCGCTCCTTGGGGGTCTTCTTCAAAGACCCGTGGGACTTCTGGTGGTAGAATTCGAGCCAGGCCCAGAAGTACTTGTTGAGTTCTTCGAGGGTGGAGAGTTTCCCTGAAGCAATGAGAGCGTAGGCCTCGGGCTTGAAACTCCTGTCGACGAATTGGAAGAACTTCTCGATCTTCCCCCTGCCTTCAGGCATCCCCGGCCGCGAATGGATCAAGTGGAAGCCCAGTTCCCCGGCGATCCGCTCGAGGTGCGGACCCGAGTAGATGGCCCCGTTGTCGCAGTAGAGGCGGCTGGGGACGCCGAATTTGAGCACCGCTTTCTTTAAGGCGTCCTCCAACTTGGGCCTTCGTTCTTCGAAGTAGTACTCCCCGTGGGTCACGTACCTGGAGTAGTCGTCGATGAAGGCCAAGAGGTAGACCTGGCGGTTCTTGCCCTTGTTCTCGGGGTCGGGCAGGTAGAGCGTGTGGTGACAGTCTCCCTGCCATGTGTGATTTCTGAACGGCGCCTCGAAACGTCGGTGATGCTTTGGACGTCGCGAGACAACCCTCTCCGCGGGCCCCAACTGGCGGCGCAAGGTACTCTCTTTGAGCTGCCCTTTCTCAACTTCCCCCGCCATCTCCAGCATGGTGATGATTTGAGACACGCTGCGCTGGGGCACTTCCCCCTTGAGCGCTTTGGCCTTCTTCAATACTCCCTCCGGAACCGTCCTTGAACCGCCGCTATCAGCACGTTCCTTAGGCTTGAGCGCTTCGAGGCCGCCTTTCCTGTAGGCGCTCAGCCACCGTTCGAGGGCGCGTTTGCCCACTCTGGTGGACTTGCTGAACGGGATGTTGTAGGTGCGGCCCACGAGTTCCCTCAGCATCCGCGCCTGCTCTCCACGCTCCAGCGGCCGGACTACTACCGGCGCAATGACACCGTACCGGAAGTTGGCGATGAGTAACGATTGTTCCTCGGTCACTTTGGTCTCCCTCCCAAAGAGTCTTTGAGTCTAGTGTCGCTGCCAAGGCGATAGACAGGGAGTGACAGAGATTGTGGTGGGTTGACGGAGAGCAACCCGTGGGAAGTCGCAGGCGGACAGGATTTGGGACATTCTGAGGCCGCGCGCGTCCGCCAAGCCGGCGCTCACGCGGATGGCGGCATGGGTCAAATGGCTAACTCGGAGGGAAAGGACAATCGCAGGAACGGGAAGAGGGGCGGGCGGCGAGACTCCCACACCAGGTCTCGGTAGAATTCCCCCAGCAAGAGCATGGCCCGAAGACTTCCTCTCGGCATTCTCGCCGGGGGAAAGAAGGGCGTGAGGTCAACGCCCGGCGACAAAGACAGTATGCGTTCTGAAAGGGAACCCAGCAGGTCGCCTGCCCCGGCCTTCCAACGCCTCTGCCACCGCTGGATGGTCCTTCCCGAAACCCCGCCCGTTCGCGGCCCTGGGCACAAACGCTCGGCGATACCGTCCGGGCTCCCCTTCCCTGGACCAAGAGGCGCACCGCGGCCTCGTGCGCGTGCAGGGAGAACTGACTGTACGGTCTTAAGAAACATGGACAGAGGCTGAACGTCCGCCGGCAATGCGGGCAGAATCGGCGGTAAACCGGGATCCGGTGGAGTTCTACGCCAAGGACCACCCAGCGGAAGTAGCGACCGTGTCTGCGGAGCCGCCGTCCGCAGCAGGGGCAGTAGATCTCCATGTCCGGCGACTTGTCTCCGTACTTTTTGAGGTACTCCTTGATCGCCACCAGCAGCGGCAGTACGATCACCATTAGTGAGCCCCCTCGGGGTCTTGCAGGGAGCCTGTTCCTGGTCAGTTCCCCAACTAACAGCAGGAGCGGGCTTCTCCTCTTCCTCCGCACAAAACACAAGACCACGTCCCGATTACGACACGGAACGTGGCTTTCCTGTCACCGACGATCAATTCGGCCTTAAAGCCCTATTTCACCGACAATCAGACTGAGCCCAGACAGCATGTCGCAAAGGGCGATTACCTGCATGTCGACCTGTTAAATAGCGGCAATACACCACTCAGTCCTACTGCGGGCGGCTTGCTACTGCCTAGTATGTTGATGCCTAATTCTTGACAGTTCACACAGAGCATGGTATGCTGGATCTAACCTGGTAACAGGGAGAGATGCTGCATGCCTACCCGTCGTACCAACGCGACCTTCACCCTGTCTGACGATGACCGCCGGTACCTGGAACAAGTCCGGGACTCACGGACGGAGGAAGTCCGCCGTGTAGAGAGAGCCCGTGTTATGCTGGCCTTTGACGAAGGAATGACAGCCGACCGCGTCGCTGAGACAGTGGGAGTGTCCGTCCCCACCGTCTACCGCTGCGTCAGAAAGGCGCTGGCCTTCGGCCCTTTGGCTGCTCTCGACGACCTGCAGCGGACCGGACGGCCGGCCCGCATTACCCCCGAAGCCCGAGCCTGGATAGTGGCATTGGCGTGCCGCAAGCCCACTGAACTCGGTTATTCTTACGAGGTCTGGACTGAGCGCCTTTTATCCGAGCACATCCGCCGGGAGGCTGTCGCTCAAAGCCACCCCTCTGCAGCGCAGGTCAGCCCCGGCACGGTGTCCAAGATCCTGACCAAACAGGGACTGCACCCTCACAAGGTCAAGTACTACTGTGAACGGCGCGACCCAGAGTTCGAGACCAAGATGGTGCAGGTGCTCCACGTCTACCAGCAGGTGGAGTTGGACTTGACCATTCCTGAGGCCGCCGAAAACGCTACCGTCCGTGTCAGTTACGACGAGAAGCCCGGGATCCAAGCCATCGGCGCAACGACGCCCGACCTGCCGCCCGTGCCCGGGGAGTTCCCTACCTGGGGCCGGGACTACGAGTATGTCCGGCACGGCACGGTCAGCCTGCTCGCCGGTCTTGACCTTGCCACGGGCGAAGTTATCGGGCTGGTCCGTGACCGGCACCGCAGCCGCGAGTTTATTGAGTTCCTCCAGGCTCTGGACGCCAAGTACCCCAAGGGCATTCGGATCCAAGTCATTTTGGACAACCACTCGGCCCATACTTCCAAGGAGACGCGGGCATACCTGGCCACCGTGCCAAACCGGTTCGAGTTTGTGTTCACCCCTGTCCACGGGTCATGGCTGAACCTCATCGAGAGTTTCTTCGCCAAGATGACACGCCAGGTCCTGCGTCACATCCAGGTCTCATCAAAGGAGGATCTGGTAGAGCGGTTGGAACTCTACCTGCGGGAAGTGAACGAACAACCGGTGCGTTTTCGGTGGACGCACTTCACGCCCCTAACGGTGTTAAGTGGCAATGGTATTTAGGAATCGATCTACTAGAAGGCATGCACCAAGGCGAACTATTGTTGCATCTGTCGATCGGGTCCTGGTGCTTTTGCCTGGGAACACCTACCAGCACTATGTCCCGCTCGGCGATTTGCTTGAGGGGGAGATACGGCTTGATGCAGTGTTCGTCCTAGACAAGGATGGCAACGTGTACTGGTCAAGAACAAGGCTGTTCAGCAAGATTGGACGTTGGTGGTGGTCGACTTTTGGTAGGGTCGGATAGGCTTTTAGGCAGGCGAGCCAGGTCGACTGGGGAGATTTCGCTAGAGGGAGAGGGTGGGGTAGATGCTGGACGCTGCGTCGAAAATGGCAGATACGGTTGGAGGAGCTCTTGAGGAAGCGGTTGGTATCATCAGAGATGTCGAGGTAGACAACGGGTATAAGTACCTAGCAAAAACGCTGCTTGGCAAGACTTCTACGTCCTTCAAGGCGCTTCGAATGCTGTGCAGCGCGGGGTATGGAGCGGATGCCTTCATGCTGCTCAGGACAGTGTTTGAGAGCGGGGTCAACCTGGCTTATGTCGGAAAGGATCCGGACGCTAGAGCCACGCAGTATCTGGACTATGCGTACGTCGAGAACCACAAACTGATGGACTCGCTCATTAGATACACGCCAGGTAAGCAGCCGCCTGACGCCATCATCAAGAAGGCCAATGAGGACTGGGAGCGAGTGAAAGGTCAGTATGGCGGGGGCTGGACAAAGGCATCCCTGGAGACACGGGCATGCGAGTGCGGTTGGGGAGCCCAATACGCGCTGATCTACCGGTTTGCGTCCACGCTTTCGCACGCGGGCGCCTCGAGTGCTCCTGTTTATATGGTCGTGGCTGAGAATGGGTTCCATCTCAGGGATGAGGAATCCGATCAGCAGCTAGTCGCGGAAGCTCTTCTTGGTAGCATAGGAACCGTCTATTTGACGGTTAAGGAGGTCTACCGGGCGTTTGGTGTCCCTCTGCCAGAAAGATTCCTCGAATCGCAGCACGTGCTTCAAAGAGTGATGATGGAGGAATGGCATAGTTACTCACAGCAAGTGAAGCAGTTGTAGCGGCTAGGCAAAGACGCCAGGCCGGTTGGGGTGAGGACCCTGGCCGGCTTTGTGTTCAGGGAGACACGTCAATCCGAGGTACTAAACTCCTGGTTACCGCCCGGCATACGGTGCAGCCGAAGGCAGTAGTCAGACCCGACTTTGACACCTCGGCACGGTGAAATGCTAGTTTACCAGGCAGAACAGGAG
>JBBDIP010000017.1:0-5981 GCA_040880305.1 Bacillota bacterium | reverse complement strand
TCGTCCAGAGTCCAGTCGCCGGGCTCCAGGTTGATGTTGGTCATACGGATGATCGGGATATGGTTCCACCCGTCGGACCTGGCAGTGCCATTTGAGACTTGCCTTAGTTCCTGAGCGGTCTCGCGCGACGTCAGGTAGTTCTTGAACATGCCTTTGTCCATGATGACCGTTCGCTGCGCGGGAACTCCCTCGTCGTCGTATCCGAAGGACCCCAGACCCCCGCGCAGGGTGGCGTCAGCGACGATGTTCACGTTGTCGGAACCGTACCTGAAATTGCCCAGTTTCTCGGTAGTCAGGAAGCTGGTGCCTGCGTAGGCCGCCTCTTGCCCGAAGACCCTGTCGAGCTCGATGGGGTGGCCGCACGACTCGTGGATCTGCAGGGTCATCTGGGACCCGTCGATGATCGCGTCGGTCGTTAGCGGCGGGCACTGTTTCGCCGAGAGCAGCGCGACTGCCTCGTTACCGACCCGCTCAGCGTGCTCCGCCAAATTGAGGTCGTCGACCAGTTCGTACCCACGGGTCGCGAAATCCCCCCCGGCTGATGTCGGGTAGGAACGCCGCTGCAGTTCGCCCTTCTCGGCCGCGATCGCTTCGATGCCGGCGCCGGTCTCGGTCCTGGTCTGCTCTATGTAGCTGCCTTCGGTCGAAGCGAATACCTTTTCCTCGCGCATCGCTGAGATGCTGCCGGAAGCGACCCTGACGCCCTTGTTGGCCCTCATCAGACGATCGGCCTCGAGCAGCAGCCTTATCCTGTCTTCTATCGCAACCGCAAAGGGATCAATCCGGTACTTAGACTCCCACTTGCCTACGACCGTCTTGACGGGAGCAAGAACGATGTCCTTGTCCCTCTTGACCGTCGCCGAAGCTTTGGCGATCGCCACCGCCTCGGCGGCGACCCTTTCCACTTCATCGGGTCTCACCATCGAGCTGGACGAGAATCCCCAGGCCCCGTCGTACAAAACCCTGACGCCGAACCCCTTGCTCCGGGACGAACCCATGGACTCCACATTGCCGTTCTTGGTGCGCACTGACTCCTGCTTCTTGTCAACAGCTCTGACGTCCGCGTAGGTCGCGCCAAGTTTCCTGGCCCTTTCCAGGGCTAGGGCGGTAAGCTCCTTCAATGGTCTTGAACACCTCCCGGGTTATTCCGAGTACAAATCAGGAGATACGACCGAAAGGAGTGGCTTTCCTTTTTTGATCGCGGCCTTCCTACGCATATCGAAACTTCCATCGGGTGAAAGGAGCGCAGCAGCAAACATGGAATTCTCTTTGATTAAGTACTATTATCTCCATGACTGTCCCCGCCCTTCTGAGGAGGCCAGGACTTGGCAAAAGATAGCCCGGCTGTGGTTCAGAGCGATGGAACGATACTGCTTGAGGTAGACAGCCCTGCGTACGAGCAGGCGCGGGATAGCCTCATGCGGTTCTCGGACCTTGTGAAGAGCCCTGAATACATCCACACGTACAGGCTGTCACCTCTGTCCTTGTGGAACGCCGCGTCATGCTCCCTGACACCGGACGAAGTCATCGACTCCCTCGCGCGTTTCTCACGTTACGCGGTGCCGGCCAACATCGAGGCGTCAATCCGGGACACCATGGGGAAGTTCGGAGTGATCCGCCTAGTCCGCAGGGATGGAGACTTGCTGCTCACCTGCCACGACCGGTTTGTGTTCGAAGAGGTAAAGCGCTCCGACAAGTCCAGGCCCTACATAAAGCAGATTGTCTCGGAGGACTCGCTCCTGGTTGACCCATATTCCCGGGGAGCCCTCAAGGAAGTCCTCATCAAGATGGGCTATCCTTGCGAGGACCTCGCCGGATACGTTGCCGGCGACCCACTGGACTTCCACCTCAAGAGCGCGACAGCCCAAGGACGGCCGTTCTCGCTGCGCCCATACCAGTCGGCAGCAAGGGATGCATTTTGGGCCGGAGGGTCCGCGAGAGGCGGCAGCGGCGTCGTGGTGCTGCCGTGCGGCGCCGGCAAGACCATGGTCGGGATGGGTGTGATGGAGCTCGCGTCCACTCAAACGCTCATCCTCACGACCAACATAGTGGCGCTGCGGCAGTGGATATCGGAGCTCCTGGATAAGACCGACCTGCCCCAGAGCGCGGTTAAGGAGTACAGCGGCGAGGTGAAGGAGCTGGGGCCGGTCACGGTCACGACTTACCAGATCCTGATCCACAGGAAGCGCTGTGAGACGGCCGAATACCCCCACTTTGAGGTGTTCAACCAAAGGAACTGGGGGCTCATCATATACGATGAAGTGCACCTTCTCCCCGCGCCGGTCTTCAGGATCACAGCTGACCTGCAGGCAAGGCGGAGGCTCGGTCTGACAGCGACCCTTGTACGGGAGGATGGCCGTGAAGACGAGGTCTTCAGCCTGATCGGTCCCAAGAAGTTCGACAAGCCCTGGAAGGAACTCGAGGAGCAGAACTGGATCGCGCATGCCCATTGCCACGAGGTCAGGGTAGATATGAGCAACGACGACCGGCTCTCTTACGCTGTGGCGGACGAACGCGACAAGTACCGGATAGCGGCTACCAACGTCAACAAGATACCCCTGGTTCAGGACATAGCGCGAAGACACGCCGGCGACCAGGTGCTGATCATTGGTCAGTACCTTGACCAGCTCGATACTTTGGCCAGTATCCTGAACGCGCCTCTCCTCTGCGGGCAGACGCCAAACGCCGAGCGCGAGGATCTCTACGGTCAGTTCAAGGAAGGCAAGCTCAAGTGCCTTGTGGTCTCCAAGGTGGCCAATTTCTCGGTGGATCTGCCCGACGCCAACGTGGCCGTGCAGGTTTCGGGGACCTTCGGCTCCCGGCAAGAGGAGGCCCAGCGCCTGGGCCGCATACTGAGGCCTAAGCCCCAGGGCGAAAGCGCCGTCTTTTACTCTCTCGTCACCAGAAACACCAAAGACCAGGAGTTCTCGCAGAAACGCCAGCTCTTCCTTACCGAGCAGGGTTACAAGTACACTATATGGGAAGCCCAGAACTTCATCGCTGCAGGCGGGGAGGCGAAGCAGTGAACATACAAGAGGCTCTCCTTTCTTCGTCGCTTGAAAGGGTTCGAGGCATAGCCGGCTTCTACGGCCTCTGGGGCCCTCCCGGCGGCCTTGGAACTGAAGTCGCCATAGACTCTCTCGCCAGACTGGTACACGGGCACCTGCTGGTGCCCGCTCACGCGCTAGTCGCGATGAACGGCCTTAACCAGGAGGAGATGCTGGCCTTGGGGCTCATCACCATCGCCGCGGGCGGCTCCGGCGTCGTGGTTGAGCAGTGCCATCAAAAGCTTAACCAGCTCTCCCGCAAGTGGCGCAGGAACGGGGCAAAGGTGATCGACGCCCTCATATCCAGGGGATTGGTCTACACGCGTCGCGAGGGCTATCGGCATGTATACTTCGTGCCGGCCGATCTGAAAGAGGTCCTGTCCGGTTTCTTCCTGAGCGATATCTACCAGGCGACGCTGGCCGACGGCTCCAGGTTCTCGCCACGCCACCGTACAGACTTCGCCGCGCCTCTGCGGCACGCGTGCCTGTTCTTCTCCTATCTTCGCAAGAACGACGTCCGGCTGACCCAGTCCGGCACCATGTTCAAGAAGGCCCAGAACGACATCGGGCTCCTGATCGACGAAGAGGAGAGTCCGATCGAAGAGTCCTTCTTTCCCGTCCGCTACCCGCCCAGGTTGGCGTTCGTCTTGTACTTTGGCCGGTCGAGGGGACTCGTGGAAGAGAGAAACGGCCTCCTGCGCCTGTCGTCGGCGGCTTCCATATGGGTGGAAACCGATGAGGCAAAGTGCAGGCAGGACCTGTACGACTATTGGCGGAACACTTTCATCGCGCAAGATACCGATCTTCAGACCCTGCTCTGGGTGATCATGAGGGCGCCCGAAGGGTCGGTGCTATCGCTGACAGACCTGTTTTCATACATGGAAACGCTATCAACCAGCCATTCATCTCATGGATTGAACCTTCGGGCAGAGCGGAACCTGGTGGATGTCCTTGAGTACCTGGGCGGACTTGAGGTCCAGGTCTCCCTAAACGCCACCCACGTCCGGCCCACCCTCTTGGGCAGAGCGATGTTCGGTTCCTGCCCCTGGCCTGAGGAATCGTGGGACAGCCACATCTACGTACAGTCCAATTTCGAGATCCTGGTGCCGTGCACGGTAAGTCCCAAGGTGCTGTGGTCGATAGACGCGTTCGCGGAGCTACATAAGCCCGACCAGATGATGGTCTACAAGCTTTCCAGGAACTCGGTCTACAGGGCCATGCTCCACTCGTACACGCCGGAGGCAATCCAGCTTTTCCTTAAGACACACTCCAAGACGCCGGTCGCGCAGAACGTGGCATACTCCATCTCGCACTGGGGCACGTCATACGGGCGCATTGAGTTCGAGGAGACCATCCTCTTGAAGTGTGACACAGAGGAACTGGCAGACGAACTGATGCTTCACCCCAAGATCAGACCGTATCTGAAGCATAAGGTCGGCCCATGCTACCTGACAGTTGATAGCTCTCAGTACGACCAACTGGTAGCGGCGCTTTCCGATGAGGGGTACATGCCCAAAGTGGACGGGGCAAGGCGACTCACGCCTCAGACGGCGGGGCAGGGCTGAAACAGAGCGTCAGCGGCGTTTCAGCCGCGTCGCAAGTAATGGCGGAGCCATTACGAGATGACATTCTGCTTCCGATTGTTAGGCCACCGTGCGTTGCGGGATGGCATTCACCTTCCGATTGTTAGGCCACCGTGGGTTGCCGGAGACATTCTGCTTCCGAGGCAGAAACAGAGCGTCAGCGGCGTTTCAGCCGCGTCGCAAGTAATGGCGAAGCCCTTACGAGATGACATTCTGCTTCCGATTGTTAAGGGGTTTAGCCTTCTAGGTATCGCGGATCGATCGCGCCAATGGAAGGTAACGCCCGCTTTTCTGAGAGGATTTATCGTACTGGTGCAGCCAGTAGAATGACAGCGCGACCGAAGATAGGGCAAATACCGCGCCCCAAAGCCCCTTGTTGCCAATGATTCTGCCGAGGGCCATCCCGATGCCCAAACCGACTCCCCCCGCTACCAGCGGAAGTCCCCAGACCAGGAACGAGGCCTGCAGAAAGTCGCGGCTATCCATTTCCAGCTCCACGGTGTCTCCAGGGCGTATGTCTCCCACAGCTACCGCCTCGATGGTGAGCTGGCTGTTGTCGCTGAAGGTCACGTGGGCGTGAGAGCACTTCCCGCACTTCTCGCAGGCAGCAGTCCTCTTGATCGAGACCGTGACCTTGCTTCCCGAGACCGAAACCGCAGTTCCGTACTCTTTCACCCCGACTCACCTCCCCCGCCTGTCTACACCAGTGTACCTCTAGAAGAGGATCTTGTGCCGCCTCCAGCCGACGTTGAGGACCATCCCGGCGGCAAAAGAGTCTACAAGCAGGGCAGACCCGCCGTGGCTCAGAAAAGGCAAGGGTACGCCGGTGACCGGCATTATCCCCATTGTCATCCCCATGTTGATGAGGAGGTGAAAGAGGAAGAGCGAAAGCACACCGCCCGCAACAAGCGTGCCTTTGCGATCCGGCGAGGTCACGGCGGCAAGCAGACACCGGTAAAGGATTACCACGTAGACCCCTATGACCAGGGCTGTCTTGACAAAGCCGAGTTCCTCTCCGACCACCGAGAAAACGAAATCGGTGTGCTGCTCGGGTATGAAATCGAGCCTGTTCTGGGTGCCCTTCCCCAGCCCCTTGCCCCACCAAGCCCCCGACCCTATGGCGATCTTGGACTGCAACACTTGATAACCGGTGCCCAGGGGATCCTCTTGAGGGTTGAAAAGGCTGGTTATACGGCTGATTTGGTAGTCCTCAAGCGGTAGGGGAAGCCCAACGTAAATGTGCAAAAGGAGCACAACCGCTATGGCAACCACGCCCAACGTGAAGAGCCTTGCCAGTTTCCTGCCCGGCGCGCCCCCGAAGTAGAGGATCCCCGTCGTGATTGCCATGAGG
>JBBDIP010000016.1:0-6458 GCA_040880305.1 Bacillota bacterium | reverse complement strand
TCCAGATGGTTGGGCCGAATGTTGAGCACCAGCGCGGCCTGCGGGCTTTTGGTGACCAGTTCAAGCTGGAAACTGGATAGTTCGAGCACAACCAGCGCGTCCTTTGCGATGGAGTCCACTTTCTCGATGAGCACGGCCCCGATGTTTCCGCCAACGTAGACCTCTTTCCCCTCGGGACTTTCCTCGAGCATCATCCCAAGGAGAGTAGCCGTAGTGGTCTTCCCTGCGCTGCCGGTCACCCCGCAGACACGGGCCTTGCACCTGTCGAGGAAAAGAGCTATTTCGTTGGATATGAGAGCGCCCGACCGGCGAGCTTCTACTATCTGGGGCAGGTTCTTCTTCATCCCCGGAGTCAGGAATACTGAGGAGAAACCAGGTAGCGCGTCCAGATACGTCTCACCGAGGCTGAACGCGACGCCAAGCGATCGCAACTCCCCATAGGCGGTCCCCAGTTCATCTTGCGTCTTCCGGTCAAAGCAGGTGACGCACGCGCCTTCCTTGACCAGGTAGCGGCACAGAGACTGGTTGGACCTCCCGAGTCCTACTATGGCAACTGGCTTGCCCCTAAAGCTTCCGAGCATGTCTTCCTTCCTTACATCCCGAGATGGCTGCGAGACCAGCGTAACTGGCCCGCAGCCACCTTGCGAGTATGTCGCCGGCTGACTACTCCAGGGTTTCGAGCACCTTAGCCAGCCTGTTCATGCCTTCCTCGATCACTTTCATAGAAGTGGCGTACGAGAAGCGCAGGTTACCCTCAGATCCAAACGCCTGGCCGGGGACAGCGGCGATTCTGGCCTGGTCAAGCAGGATGTCGGCCAGAGCGGAGTCGTTGGTCACGACCTTGCCGGCCACCTTCCTGCCGATAAGGGCCGTGACGTCGGGATAGGTGTAGAAGGCGCCGGGAGGCACCAGGCACTTGAAGCCAGGCATCTGATTAAGCCTCTTGACCATGTAGTCGCGCCGCTTCCCAAACTCCACGCGCATCTTTTCGAGCGCTTCCTGGGGACCCCGAAGGCCTGCCACGGCAGCCTTCTGCGAGATGGAGGTCGCGTTTGAAGTGGAGTGGCTCTGCAAGTTGCCCATAGCGTCGATGACTTCCTTGGGCCCGGCAGCGTACCCGATACGCCATCCGGTCATGGCGTAGGACTTGGACACGCCGTTGACCGTGACGGTGTTGGCTTTCACTTCAGGCGAGAGGGCGGCGAAGGACACGTGCTTTCCCTCGTAGATCAGTTTCTCGTAGATCTCGTCGGAGATGACCGCGACGTGGTGCTTTAGACACACGTCTGCGATCGCCCTCATCTCTTCTTCAGTGTAGATGGCGCCGGTTGGATTTGCAGGGCTATTGAAGATAAGCAGCGACGTCTTGGGCGTGATGGCTTTCTCGAGTTGCTCAGCGGTGACCTTGAACCCGGTCTCGATGGTCGTCTGTATCTCGACGGGCTTGCCGCCGGCCACCTTGACCATCTCAGGATAGCTCACCCAGTAAGGCACCGGGAGCAAGACTTCATCGCCATCATCGCAAAGGACCGTGACCGCGTTGTAGATCGAGTGCTTGGCGCCGACCGAGACCAGCACCTCGGCGGGCTTGTAATCCAGGCCGTTGTCGACCTTGAGTTTGTCGCAGATGGCCTGACGGAGCTCGATGATTCCTGCGGACGGCGTGTACTTGGTGAAGCCCTTCTGTATGGCCTCGATTGCGGCTTGCTTTATGTGGTCCGGCGTGTCGAAGTCGGGTTCACCGACGCCGAAACTCAGGATGTCGACTCCCTCACTGATGAGTTTCTTGGTCTTCGCGTCGAGCGCGAGGGTCGGCGACGCACTGATCTGCCTTGCGCGAAACGAGAGTTTCATGCGGAAGACCCCCAGTATGCATAGTGGTGGGGCTCCTCGCCCCGGAACCTATTATTCTCTAATACATCCAAAAACACCTCTTTTGTCAAGGCTCCCGGAACCTCATCGGCTATACTTGGATTGGGAGGGAACCGCTTGGCCGGCTCGCAAAAGAAGGAAAACGGCAGGCCGCCGTTCGGCGCCCGCGCTCTCCTTTCATGGGGATTTGAGATGGCGGTGGCAGCGCTTGGCGGCCTGTACCTGGGATCATTGTTTGACCGTGGCCGTCCTACGGCGCTTTTCGCCCCCGTTGGCCTGCTCCTAGGACTTCTCGTCGGGCTTCACCACGCATACGTCTTGGTTAGGTCCACATTGCGCAAACCGAAGTGAAGGACTTGTCGAAGGAAACCTGCTATCCGCGTAGAATCAGCTCTGCTACGGGCCGGGCGTATTGGGCTCGCACACAACGCAGCCGGAGTGATGACAGCGCATGCGGCACCCACTTAGGCCTCTGACCGTTATCCTGATAGCCCTGGTCCTCCTCATGAGCGATACCCTTGGGCCGTTCCCAGGCCCCGCTTCGGCAAGCAGCCTGGACCCCGCATTGCGGATCGCCGGTAGATTCCCAGACAGAAAGACGTCCTCGTACGACAGCCAGCAGCTGGTCTCATACCTGCGCGGGCAGCTCGAGGCCAGGGGATGGAAAACCGAGACTCAGGCTTACTCCCTCCTCGTCCGCTCCGGAGAGCCGGGGGCTCTGGATACATCCTTCGTGCACGTCTCGGGCGAAAACGCCCTTGCCTACCGGGTTGCTCCGTCCGCTACGGACCCGGTGGACCTCCTCCTGGTGGCCCCTTACGACGTCCTGGTCGAGGAGCCTTCCGGTTCAAATGACATCTCCTATAGCGCCCGCGCGACTGACGCCCTGCTGTCGCTCGCGTCCAATCTTAGCCCGTCGCAGCCCGGGCTCGCGTTCTCCAACTTGGCCGTCGCCTTCGTATCGGGACACTACCAGTACGGCGCGGGGATAGCCGCCCTGCTCGATGAGCTTACGACAAAAAGGGGCGCAACGGTCAAAGCCGCGCTGGTCATCGGGGATATCGACGCGCTTGACAGCATCCCTGTCACGGTAGGCAGTGACACGCCGACGGGCTTGGCCCAAGCCGTTTACCGTTCCGCCAACAGCAGCGGCGCGCGCGTGACCCTTGTCGGCCCGGACGCGCGCGAGGCCTGGTACAAAGCCGTGATGCGTCCCCAGTCCGGAGCGCTGTCGGTCGAGTCCATGTTCGACAAAGGAGCATTCCCGGGCGAGGCCTCGGTACTCCTTGAAAGAGGCATCCCGGCGCTGACGCTGGGTACTCCGCGCAACAACCTCTCTTTGCCGCTGGACCCTCCGACCCAATCCAAGATTGACCAGGTGGTGTCCACCCTACTGGACTTCCTCGGTTCATCTGCGCTGCAAGACGCGGTCGCCAGCCCGACAGTGGGCGATAGCGTCGCGGTACAGGCGTTCGGCCATTTGGCCTTCGTCCCCCGAAGGACTGCCTCTATCGCTGGAGTCGCCGGAGCGCTGGCGGCCGTGTTGGCGCTCGCGCTTGTCCTGCGGCACCGCAAGGATCTGACCCCCTTGGCCCTCCTTGGGGGCGTGTTGCTCGCGCTGACTGCCGGCTACCCCATGAAGTCTCTTTGGGTGGGCGCTGCTTCCCGCACGTACTCGGCCGTGGTTTCGCCGGGCAAGTGCCTGTTCCTGTACGTATGGTCAGGCGTGACCTTTGTAATGTTGGGGTTCTTCCGCATTTGGCGCATACGGACCAGGATCGCCCACCTGCGCAGTAGGATCCCCGCACCCGAAGCCCCGGCTACCGCCCGGCCCGCCGCCGGAAACTGGGCCGGACCCTGGGGATTGGCCGCCACAGCCGCGGTGCTGTTGGGGACGTCGCTACTGGGGTCCGAGATCGGCGCGGCGGCGCTCGTCGCGACCGTGGGCCTCTCGCTCGCGGTTCTTCTGGACCATCCCGACCGGTTCGGCAAGGCGACGACCCTGGCAATCAGGTTCTTGGGATCCCTCGCGGTGCTCCCCCTCGTACTCTGGGCCGGGTCGCCCTTTTCCCGAGATCCCGCGCGGATGTACTCACTCTCTATCGTCAGCATAGGGGTCGAGGCGATATCCTTCACAATCTCCCTGGCCGTTTTCGTGGCGTGCCTGGTATCCTCGTTCCGCCTACCGGCCCCTGTCCCGCCCCGCATGATGAAGTTCGTAACCCTGGCGGAACTGGGGGTCGTGGCCATATTGATCTGCGTAGGATTGCTCGTCCCAAAGGCCGGTGCGGACGCTCTCCCGGCTCGGGCGCTGGTACGCGAGTTCCTGGGGAGCGAAGCCAGGGTCACTGTCGATACTACCCGCCTGCTAGGTGACCTGAACCTCCTGCCCGGCGGGGTTCAGCCGAAAATCGCAGGCGTGCCGGCCAGATTGTCGAGCCGTTCTCTTACAGAGACGATCCGCCTGGGTGTGGCCAAAGCGCCGGCAGCGTGGGCAGAAGTCAGCCAGTCGATCGTGAGCGCCGACAAAGGCAAGGAAGTGACTGACGTTACCGGGATGGTGGCCGCCGTCTTCAAGGAAAGACCGACTTACTACCGGTTGACGTTCCAGGACGTGGCGCTCAGCAAGAACACTACCTCGGCGTTCCAGCTGCATGACCTTCCTGCCGTCCTTGGCACCGAGGGGCGAGTCCCGCCGCCCAACACAGAAGTCAATGCGCGCACTGGTTACTCCATCACGGCAACATGGTGGATGCCGAGGGAAGCTGCCCTTACCCAGGGCTTCCACATCACCTTCGCCCCCGTGACTTCGCGGGTGGACGTTACCGGGTGGGCGGTGTACCTGGACAGGTCCTACATAGGGCTCGCGCCATTCGCGCCCTCCACTCCCAACGCCGGGTTTGTCTTGGTCACCAACGTAACAGGTCAATCTAGCTACCGCTAAGGCACCTTGCCGGGCGCACGATGAAAGAAGCCTGCCATGCGGCAGGCTTCCATTGCTGATCCGCGTAGATAGAGTCTATTCTGCGTTCTCGCCGGCCGGTCGCGGTTGCAGCCGCCCCCTAACCTTGGCACGGGCTTCGTCCATGGTAACTTCGGGCGCTTCCTCTGTGTCGGCAGGGCCGCCGGCAAATTGCTTCTCGTACAAGGACCTGTAGAGCCCGCCCTGCGCGATAAGCTCGTCGTGGTTGCCGACTTCCTTCACCAGGCCCTGGTCTATGACGTAGATGCGGTCGGCGTTGCGTATGGTCGAGAGCCTGTGGGCTATGACAATAGAGGTCCTGCCCTTCAACAGCTTCTCGAGCGCTCGCTGGATCTGCAGCTCCGTATAGGCGTCGACTGAGGACGTGGCCTCGTCGAGGATCAGGATCCTCGGGTTTGCCAGAAGGGCCCTGGCGAACGCAAGCATCTGCCTCTGTCCGACCGAGAGCCTAGAGCCGCGCTCTCGGACCTGGGTGTCGTAGCCTTCAGGCTGTCTCATGATGAACTCGTGGGCACCGACGATCGTGGCCGCCTCTTCGACCTCGGCGTCTGTGGCGTCAAGACGACCGTACCGGATGTTCTCCCGGATTGTGCCGGAGAAGATGACCGTGTCCTGCAGCACTATGCCCAGGTTCTGCCGTAGGGACTGGATGGTCACATCTCGGATGTCCGTGCCGTCGACCTTCACCGAGCCGGCCTGGATGTCGTAAAAGCGGCACAACAGGTTGATTACAGAGCTCTTCCCCGCTCCGGTTGGCCCGACCAACGCGATGGTCTCGTCGGGCCTAGCCTCGATGTTGACGCCGTGAAGCACCGGCACATCGGGGTTGTAGCCAAACGTGACGTCGTTGAACTCCACATGCCCGTCGATTTTCCCGAGCACTAGCGCGTCAGGCTTGTCAGATACGTTGGGCCGGGTGTCCAATACTTCAAAAACCCGCTCAGCCGAGACCGCCGCCTGAAGCAGCAGATTCCATACCTCGGTGAGGTTTCTGATGGGCCAGAAGAACCTGTTCACGTAGTTTACGAAGGCCGCTATCGTGCCGATGGTGACAGCCGTATCCCGTAGCGACATCTGAAGTCCGCCGAAATAGTAGACCAGGGCGATCCCAGCGGTCCCAATGAAATCCACCAAGGGGAAGAAGATGGCCTGCAACTTCGCGGCATCCATCTGAGCCTGGAAGTTCTGCTGGTTGGTGTCGCTGAACTTGTCGGCGTTTACATCCTCGCGGGAGAAAGCCTGGGTTATCCTCATCCCGGAGATGGACTCCTGGAGGTTCGCGGTGATGTCCGCGAGGCGCCGCCTCATCCGGTGGTATGCCTTGGTCATCCTCCCCTGCAGGAAAAACACGGTGAAGAACAGGAGGGGAATCGTGATGAAGGTGATGAGCGCGAGCCGCTGGTTCATCCGGAGCATTACATACACGATGCCAAAGATGGTCACGCAGTCTGACAGGAGCATCAGCGTACCGCCGGATAACAGCTGGTTTACACCCTCAACGTCGTTTACCACTCGTGACATTATGCGGCCTGCCTGCAGCCTATCGTAGAAGTCGAGCCCTAGATCCTGGAGATGGAGAAACACTTTCTTCCTCATCGAGTAC
>JBBDIP010000015.1:0-6460 GCA_040880305.1 Bacillota bacterium | reverse complement strand
TGCTTTACATAAACACTGTTATGAAGATGGCGATCCCCTGGTTCCGGGAGGCGGCGAGGGTTCTTCATGGCCGGTGGGGGTTCACGGGCGGCGTCCCTTCATGTACGCCTCGACCATGCGCACAAACATCTTGTCGACCATCCCCGGAGCGTAGAAGTTCATCGCCCTGAGTGACCCGCCCATCGTGACGTCGCGCTCCTCTTTCCTGATGGCCTCCAGGATCCGACGGGAGACGTCCCCTACCTTGGCTTTCCTCCTCCGCCCGGCGCTGTCGCGGACAGCCGGCGATTCCGGGTCAGGCCCGGTAGCCTCGTGCAGGGTGTGCGCATCAAACCCCGTGTCGACCTCCGGCGGAGAGAAGTTCATCACTTTCACTCCGTAGGGTTTGAGCTCCAGCCTCAGGCCCTCGGACAAGGCATTTACGGCGCTCTTGGTCGCCGAGTAGACCGTTAGCAGCGGCAAGGCGCGGGCGCCGAGGCCCGAGGATATGTTGGCTACCATCCCCTGGCTGGCCTTGAGCAGCGGGCTAAAGGTTCTTGTCACGTTGTAGACGCCGTAGACGTTGGTCTTGATGACCGTATCGAACTGCTCCGGCGTCATGCCCTCGAAAGTGCCGAAGTAGGCGACCCCGGCGCAGTTCACGAGCAGGTCCAATCGTCCGAAGCGCGCGCCAACGGCCTCTTTCAAGGCGGCTACCTGCGTGAGGTCGGTGACGTCCGCGGGTATGGCCACCGCGGTGCCTTCCTCCCCACCATCCTTGCGTTTCGCGCCCTCAACATGTTTGCGGGCGGCATTGACCGCATCCTCGAGCCGCTCACGGTTCCTGGCCACAAACACGACCCTGGCTCCGCCTCTCACTAGATCTAGGGCGACCTGACGCCCAATCCCGCTGGAAGCCCCGGTGACCAGGGCGATCTTCCCTTGAATGTCCATGAAGTCCACCCCTTTCGCGGTATCCCGTCCACAATTTCTCGTCCGCAACTCTCCTTCCATATTCTACCTTATCCGAATTTGGCACAAGGGTATTGCCCCTCACGTAACGTAATAGTCTACAACTGACCCCGGAGGTGAAAACATGGGCCGGGGGACAATGCTTCTCGGGGGGAGTTCAGCATGGACAACATGTACAACGTAAACGCCTGTTACAGGTCGATTTCGCAGAGGCATTCAGTACGGGCCTACAAGAAGGACGCCATTCCGGCCGATGTGCTTGACCGGATTTCGGCCCTGTGCACCGGCTTCTCGCCCCTATGCGCGGGAGCCCAAGCCCAGCTCGTCCGCGAGGATGCGGCGGGCCTGTTCACAGGGTTTGTGGGATCCCTCGGCAAGATCGCCAATGCCCCCTCCGCACTGGTCTTCACTGTCAATACCGATGCCCCGAAGCACATGGAGGCGGCCGGCTACCTGGGAGAAGGGATCGTCCTGGACGCCACCGCAGCTGGACTGGGCACGTGCTGGGTGGCAGGGTCATTCAGCAGGAGCCAGGTGGCGAAGAGGTTGGACTTGCCAGGCTCTTCGTGGAAAACCGTGGCGGTAACCCCCCTTGGGTACCCGTCCGACAATATGCCTCTTGGGCTGCAGATGCTTAAGCTGATGTCCCACTCAAAGACTCGAAAGCCGCTTTCCGAGATAGCCTCGGGACTGCCCGCGGAAAAGTGGCCTCCGAAACTGGCGGAGGTCCTCGAGGCCGCACGCTGGGCTCCTTCGGCGATGAACCGCCAGCCCTGGCGCTTCACGGTGGATGAGACCGGGGTTACCCTGTCTGTCAACTCCGCCGCGCTGTCCTTGCCTTCGCTCAAGCACCTGGACTGCGGGATAGCCATGCTGCACTTCGAGGTGGCGGCAAAGGCTCTAGGAATGAGCGGGCGGTGGGATCTTGCGGACGGCCCGGCGGCGGTGGCGAGGTTCAGTTTCTAATGAGAAGGCCGGCCCCGCAAGGGCCGGCCTCATCACATCCGAATCGAGCCGTGCTACTTCCCGAGATAGGCCTTCTTGACCTGCGGATCCCTGATGAGATCCTTGCACGGAGCCCCCATCACGATCCGCCCGGTCTCCAGAACATATCCCCTGTCCGCAGTCTTGAGAGCCTGGTAGGCATTCTGCTCGACCAAGAGGATAGTGGTGTACTTGCGGATGTTCTCTATTTGGCGGTAGATCTCCTGCACCAGCACGGGCGCCAATCCCATCGAGGGCTCGTCCAGCAGCAACAGCTTCGGCCTGGACATCAGCGCCCGGCTGATGCACAGCATCTGCTGCTCGCCACCCGACAAAGTGCCTGCGGGCTGCTCGCGCCTTTCCTCCAGCCTCGGGAACAGGTGGAAGATCATCGAAAGGTCCTCGTCCATCTTGGATTGGTCCTTGCGAAGGAAAGCCCCAAGACGCAGGTTCTGAGCTACCGTGAGCTCAAAGAACACCCGTCGGCCTTCCGGAGCGTGGGCGATCCCCGACTCAACTACCTGGTGAGGGGCCAGTTTCGTAAGATCCTTGTCCTCGAAGGCCATGCTGCCTGACTGAGCGCGCACCAGACCGGAAATCGTTCGAAGCAAAGTGGACTTCCCGGCTCCATTGGCGCCGATAATGGTGACAATCTCGCCCTCTTCGACAGAGACCGAGACATCGTCCAAGGCGTGGATCCCGCCGTAGTAGACGTTGAGGCCGTCAATCTTCAACATCGACTTGCGCCTCCCCAAGGTAGGCCTCGATCACCCTGGGATCGTTCTGAATCTCCGCCGGGGTGCCCGCCGCCAGAAGTTTTCCGAAGTTCAGCACGTACATCCGCTCACAGATGCTCATGATCACGTCCATGTGGTGCTCGATGATGAAGATGGTCGTCTGGAAGGAACTCCGCACGCTGCGGATGAACTCGATGAGTTCCACGCATTCCTGCGGGTTCATGCCGGCAGCCGGTTCGTCCAGCAGCAGCAGCGAGGGGCGCAATGCCAGCGCCCGCGCGATCTCCAGCCTGCGCTGCAGTCCATACGGCAGGCTCGATGAAACCTCGTCCTTCCTATCTAGCAGACCGACCATGTCCAGGAGCCTCAGAGCATCCTCATGGCTGGCCTGTTCCTTGTCTTCGTATGCGGGCGAATGCAGAATCGCATCCGCCAAGCGGTAGGGGACGCGAAGGTGTCCCGACGTCTTGACGTTCTCGTAGACCGTGAGGGTCTTGAACAGGCGGATGTTCTGGAAAGTCCGGACTATG
This sequence comes from Bacillota bacterium, assembly GCA_040880305.1. Classification (GTDB taxonomy): domain Bacteria; phylum Bacillota; class Sulfobacillia; order Fermentithermobacillales; family Fermentithermobacillaceae; genus JBBDIP01. The sequence continues at coordinate 3,258 of JBBDIP010000015.1, read as the reverse complement.
CCGAGTTTTGCGATCTGGTCCGGGCGCATGCCCTTGATGCTCGAGCCCTGGAATAGGACGTCCCCGGCCGTGGGAGCGTAGACCCCGGTGACTAGGTTGAACACCGTGGTCTTGCCTGCGCCATTGGGGCCAATTAGGCCGACGATCTGACCCTCATCCACGTTCAGGCTCACGGTATCCACGGCGGTCAACCCGCCGAACTTGATAGTGAGATCCTTGACCTCGAACAGCATCAGGCTTTCACCCCTTTCCGCCAGAAACGCTTCCTAACCGCTTCCCAGGTCAGTTCCTTCTTGCCCAGGAGTCCCTGAGGCCGAGCGAGCATGATGACCAAGAACATTGCGGCGTAGAAGACCATCCACGCCTGGCGGATGAAACCGGACACCGCCTCCAAACCCATCGACGAGAACAGGGTCGCGAGGTTTCTGAAGATCTCGGGCAGCAGAGTGATGAACAGCGCGCCCAGGATAGACCCGGTCAGGCTGCCGAGACCGCCCAGGATGACCATTGACACGGACTCGACCGTCTTAAGGTAGCTGAAGATGTCGGGACGCAGGTACATCATGTAGTGCCCGGTCAGAGCCCCGCCCAGCCCCGCGAAGAACGACGAGATGATGAACGCCAGCACTTTGTAGTAGGTCGTGTTGATGCCGACCGACTGGGCAGCGATCTCGTCTTCCTTGACCGCGACAAAACAGCGTCCCTGCTTGGAGTTGACTAGGTTGGACATGACCCACAGCGTTATGACCAGCGTAACCGCCGCCGTGGGCAGTCTGGTCATGTAGGGGATGCCGGGGAGTCCCAATCCACCTCCGGTTAGTTCGGTCGTGTTGTTCAGGATTGCGGTGATGATGTACATAAAGCCGAGCGTAACGACTGCGAGGTAGTCGCCCACCAGCCTCAATGAAGGGAAGCCCACCAGGAATCCCACAAAGGCCGAGAGCAGGCCGGCGGCAATGAACGCCGGCAGGAAGGGCCACTTTGCCTTCATCATTAGGAGTGCGGACGTGTACGCCCCGATGGCCATGAAACCGGCGTGACCCAGGCTGAACTGCCCGGTGTAGCCCGAAACCAGGTTCCAGCTAAGGGCGAGGACGGCGTTGATGCAGAAAACCGTGAGCACACCCACCGGATAAGCCTGGAGGTAGGACTTCATCACCGTAGACAAGATCCAAACGCCCACCACTTCGGCAGCGAAGATGACTAGACGCCTGGCGAAGCCCCTCTTTGCAGTCATCGGCTACACCTTCTCTTGAGCGCTCTTGCCCAGAAGCCCGGTGGGCTTGAAAAGCAGCACGAGCACCAGAAGTACGAATGATATGGCGTCTTTGTAGTTCGAGGAGACGTACGCGGCTCCCAGGGTTTCAAGAAAGCCGATGAGGTATCCTCCCAGGTACGCGCCGGGGACGCTGCCTATCCCCCCGATAACCGCGGCTGCGAACGACTTCAGACCGAACAGCGCGCCCAGGTACGGGTTAACGTTGAACTTCATCCCGATGAGGACACCCGCCGCACTGGCCATGAGACCTGCGATGAAGAACGTGAGGGATATAGCCCTGTTGTTGTTGATGCCCATTAGAGCGGCTGCGTCACGGTCCAACGCGACAGCTTTGATGGACAGCCCTGTCAACGTGTGGTTCACGAAGTAGGACAGAGCAAACATGAGGAACAACCCCATCCCGACGAGCAGGAAGTCGGCCGGCGGGATCATGGTCCCCAGAACCGTCACCGACGTTGACGAAAGCACACGGGGGAATGGATGGAAGTCCGCAGATACAAAGACGACGATGAAGTTTTCGACCAGAAGCGATACGCCAATTGAAGTGATTAGCAGGTTCAGTCTTGGCGCTCCCTTGAGGCGGAGCGGACGGTAGGCCCATTGCTCGGTCAGCATCGAGAAGAAACCTGAGAGGACCAGGCTCAACCCAAAGGCCACGGGGAACGGGATCCACTTGGTGAGCACCGCAGACAGGGCTATGTAGGCCCCGACCGTCAAGACTGACCCGTGCGCGAAGTTGATAAACTTGAGGACGCCAAACACCAGCGTGTAACCGACCGCCACAAGCGCGTAGACGCTACCGATGGCCAGCCCGTTCCAGAGCTGCTGCATGAGTTGTTGCATGCCGGATCTCCTCCAAACCTGAGCCGAACCACAGTAGGGCCTCGCAGTCCCGTTCCCGTCTAGCGGTCAGAGACTGCGAGACCCCTTATCTCAAATGGTGTTACTCAGGCATAACCTTCGCGACAAAGGTGAACGAATTGCCGGCAACCTTGATGATGACAACCGGCTTGTTCAGCGGGTTGTGCGTCTTGGGATCCATGGTGAACGTGCCGGACGGGACCGAAACGTCCTTAATTCCCTCGATAGCGGTGCGGATGGCCTCGGGATCGGTCTTGCCCGCCTTCTTGATGGCCTCAGCGATGATCATCATCGATTCGTAGGAGAAACAGGCGTTGGAGTTCGGGTCCGCGTTGTAGGCGGCCTTGTACTTGTCGGCGAACGCCTTAGCCTTGGGATCCGGGTCGTCCTGTACGTACAGGGTAGTGAGGTACAGGTTCTTCACGGCGTCCTCACCGGCAATCTCGATGACCTTCGGTGCGTGGGTGGAGTCGCCGGCGATGAAGATAAAGTCATCCATGCCAAGCTCTTTGGCCTGCTTCAGGATGAGGCCGGACTCGGCATAGGTGTTGGGGGTCACGATGATTCCGGGGTTCTTGTCTTTGATCTTGGTGAGAAGCGGCTTGAAGTCCTGGGTCTCGTTCGGGTAGGTCTCCTCGGCAACGATGGTGCCGCCGTTGGCGATGAACCTGCCCTTGAACGCCTCCGCGAGGCCCTTGTTGTAGTCCTGAGCTATGTTGTAGATGAGGGCGGCGGTCTTCTTCTCCAGCTTGTCGTAGGCGAAGTTGGCCATCGCAATGCCCTGGACGGGGTCCAAGAAGCACGCGCGGAAGTAGTACGGGTTGACCTTGGTCAGGTCGTTGGGGTCCTGTGTGACCTTAACGTTGGTGCTGGTAGGAGATACGGCCGGCCTCTTCAGTTGCATGAGAACCGGGGCTGCCGCGAGGGAGTTCGAGCTCGCAACTTCACCAAGCAGGGCAACGACCTTGTCCTGCTCGATAAGCTTGCGGACGACGTTGGGAACCTCGGTAGCCAGGGACTTGGTGTCCTCATAGACCACCTGGACCTGCATGCCGAGGAGTCCGCCGGCTGCGTTGATGTCTTTAACCGCCAGATCAGTGCCGTTCTGATTTAGCTTG
>JBBDIP010000014.1:0-41012 GCA_040880305.1 Bacillota bacterium | reverse complement strand
TGGTTATCCCTATCATGAAACCCATCGGGATGCCGGTATCGATCAACAAGGACCTCACCCAGCGCGCTTACGACACCATCAACGCGCTGCAGCCGGGCAGCATTGTGATGTTCGACATCGCCTACAGCGCCTCCACCGACACCGAGCTGACCCCCATGATCATGGCGATCATGGAGCAGATGGACGTTCAGGGCCTCAAGTTGCTTGTGGCCGGGCAGTGGGAATCAGGCCTGTTCTTCGTGAAAAACAAGATCGCCAAGAAAGCGGGCGACCTGGGCTGGGTCTACGGTGAGGACTGGGTCAACATCGGCTTCAAGGCCGGCGGAACGGCGACGTGGCGATCCATTGGCACCGACTTCTGGAAGGGAGCCATGGGCATCGACATCGACGGCACGCCGTTCGAGCAGATCCCTCTCATGGAGAGGGTAAAGGTACTCGACGAGAATACGATCTCGTGCATCGTTATCTACGAGAGCGGATCCCCGGGTATGGAGACATGGATCACCTACTTCCCGAAGATCGCTCTGGTGAAGGGATCCGTCGCAGCCGAGATCGCCAGTTCGGTCCGCTACATACCGACCGGACAGTTGAAAGGCATGATCCCGGGGATGCGCGGCGCGGCCGAATACGAGAAACTGGTGGGCAAGCCCTCAGTATCGACGCAGCTGATGGACGCGCAGAGCCTCTCATGCTTGGTCATTATCGGTCTCATCATCCTGGGTAATATCGCTTTCTTCGGCTCAAAGAAGAAAGCGGCACATTAGGAGGAGGTGAACTGAATGCTTACGCCACTGCTTCAGACCTGGGTTGCGGTCATCGCGACCTTGGCCATCTTCTCCTTCGTAATCAAGGAGAACCCGTACTACCGCTTCTTCGAGTTCACGGTGATCGGCATGTCGGCGGCTCACTCCGTCGTCATGACCTGGGACAACTACACTAAGGCGTTCTGGACCAACTACGTCATGAAGGGCGAGTACTACCTCCTGATCCCCGGCGCCATAGCGCTCCTATACTACTTCAGGTACGCTCCGCCCAAGTACCAGTGGGTATACAGGTATCCCCTCGCGCTCATCATGGGGTATGAGATCGGCTACGCCCTGGCCTACGAGCCGAGGCCGTTCATGGTGCAGGTGAGGGGCACGTTCGAGAACCTGTCCTCCCTCAACAACTGGATCTACCTGGGCATGTTCTTCGCGGTCCTGACGTACTTCGTGTTCACTTTTTGGAACAACAACAAGGCGGTCAACAAGACCCGTGGGTTCGCCAGGTACGCTATGATGGCGTACTTCGGCGTGGCCTTCGGCAACACCGTACAGGGACGGTTCTCGCTCCTGCTCGGTCGCTTGCTGTTCCTCCTTCAGGACTGGCTACACCTGGTCAACATCGGAGGCGGCGTATAGTAGGCCTCAAGTAGGATTCGCCGCCATAGAGCAAGAACAAAGCCCCGGAGTATGTTTCAAGGCTCCGGGGCAGTCCTTTGTGACGGAGGTGACGCGGGACATGAAGACGAGCGGAGACCCGTTGCACGACTTTCCGGCGGTCCACCTGGGCTTCTTCCCCACTCCGCTGCAGCATCTCCCTCGTCTGGGCAGGTTGCTCAGGCACAACTCCCTGTACATCAAGCGGGACGACCTTGCCGGCCTGTCGTTGGGCGGGAACAAGATCCGCAGCCTGGAGTACCTCCTGGGCGACGCTCTTCGCACTGGCGCAGACACGTTGGTGACGGCCGGGGGGCTGCAGTCTAACCTCTGCTCGCTGACCGCGGCAGCGTGCGCCAAGGTAGGGCTTCGATGCATACTGGTCCACAACGACCTTCCTCCAGACGAACTGAGTGGTAACATGCTGCTCAGCTATCTTTTTGGAGCCAAACCGGTTTTCATTGGTAAGGTCACAGAAGAAGAACGGGCTGTAGCGATGGAGGGGGTCGCGGAGCGCGTCCGCGCCGAGGGCGGGCGACCATACGTGATAGGCAACGGGGCTTCTACCCCTATGGGCGCGCTGGGCTACCTGAATGCGGCGTCTGAACTGGCTCTGCAGGCCGGCGCTCTGGGGATCCCACTCCGACATGTGGTCATCGTCGGCGCCATGGGCGGCACGGCGAGCGGATTTGCCTTTGGAACCGCCCTCTTGGAGCATCCCTTCCACGTGCACGTGGTGAGCGTCGAGTACTTGAGAGAGGAACTGCGACGGAGGATGTCCGCCCTGTTCTCGGGCATCCGTGAGTTGACCCATCTGGAGCCTCGTTTGGACCCTTGGGACGTCGCGACCATCCACGACGAATACCTTGGCGGCGGTTACGGAGTCCCCACTGTGGACTCCAGGGACGCGCTCCACCTTCTTCCCAGGACAGAGGGCATCTTCATCGAGAACGTGTACACTTCCAAAACCTTGGCGGGTCTCCTCGGACTGGTCAAGGACGGGACCATCCCCCGGGACGAGCCTGCCTGCCTCATCCACACCGGGGGCATGGCAGCGCTTTTCGCGCAGTACCTCCTCTAGAATCCCTATTCATCCCCGGAACACCCGTGCTCCCGCAGACATATTATGTCAAGAGCACCTCATGAATAAGGAGCGCGAGCTGCCAATGGGAGAATTCCGCGAGCCTGAACGTGAACGTCGAGAACGTGAAGAGCGCGAACGTCGAGAACGTGGAGAACGTGAACGTCGAGAACGCGAAAGAGAAGAGTTCCTCCGCAGGTTGCGCAGAATCTTCGAGGAAGAGCGGAGAAGCCACGAGCGCTTCCGCAGATTTGCCGCCGGAGGACATTCCGACCCGATGTTCCCATACCTTTGGGAAAGCATGGCATCGGACGAATACAGGCACGGCCAGATGCTTTACCCGTACATCTCCTCCCCAACCCCGTTTTCCGTTGAGGAGGCGGTAGGGAGCCTGCAGTTCACCCAGGCGGACGTCGAAGAAGCGATCCAGGGCGAACTCATGGCCATCGCCGGGTACGCTGAGCTGGCGGCCATGGCATGCACGCTTGAGGAGCGCATGATGTTCGTGAACATCATCGGCGACGAGTACGGACACCTGCGCCTGCTCATGACGATGCAGCGCTTCTGCAGGTAGTTTGTATCAGAGTCAGCTCTTTCCCGCGTCTTCCGGGATGGACTCGGCAACCTCCCGGAGTTCCTCTTTGCTGAAGGTGTAGACCTCGTTGCAGAAGTGGCACCTGACTTCGGTCTCCTCCCGCTCCGAGGCGAGCTTCTCAAGGTCGTCGCGTCCGAGCGTGATGAGCGTTTTCACCGCGCGCTCCCGCGAGCACCTGCAGGCAAACTGTGCAGGGATGTTGTCCATGAGGTCGACCTCCTGGATCCCCTTGAAAGCTGCTCTCGCCAGGTCCTCCGGCGTCGCCCCATCCTGGACAAGGAGGCTGACCGAGCCCAAAGCTGACAGATTAGCCTCTACTTGGCTCACAGCGACGCCCGAATCCTCGGCGTCGTGGCTAGGCATAACTTGCACCATGATGCCACCTGCGCCGGTGACCCATCCTGTCGGCTCGGCCTTCGCCTTAGGAGGCCGGCGTCTGGCCTGGCTGCGGCGATTACCGCCCAGCCTCACGCCCAGTGAGATCGCCGATGGCAGTTGCTCCGAGACTGTGTAGTAATACGCCAGGTCAATGCCGATCTCGCCTGATTGGATCTGCGAACTGCCTGTGTAGAAGTCCTTGAGCCCGAGGTCCTTGGTGACGTAGACGAACCCTTCCTTGCCCACCAGCCCTCCCACGTCAAGCTTGCCTTCAGGCGTTGAGGGCAGGTCCGCCTCTGGGTCCCCCATGTAGCCGCGCACGCACAAGCCGTCGGCGGTGCGATACGCATCGGAGATAACGCCGCCGGACGGTCCGCCGCCCAGGACCTTGACAGTGACGGACTGGTCCTCTCGCAGCGTGGCAGCCATGAGCACCGCGCCGGTCATGACGCGACCCAGGACTGCGGTGGCCGTCTTCGAGCAGTTGTGGCGCCGCCGTCCTTCTTCAACCAGCACGGTCGACCGGACAGCCAGCACCCTGAAGCGCCCGTCCCGGCTTATCCCCGACACGACATAGTCCCTGGTCTTCGGGGCTTCCAGGATCTCCTGGTTCATGCACCGTCTCCCCTTTCCGCAACATTCTATCCTTCCCGCGAAGGAACCGTAAGCCATGTTGTGTAAGGAAAGCCGCCCCCGCAGGGGCGGCCTAGCCATCAGAAGGATCCCCCTTGCTACGGGGCTTCCTTGTCTACAAGAGTTTCTCATACGTTCGGTACTTCTTGTACAAAACCCCGCCCGCGCCTACGGCATCCCTGTTCATGGGGCCATTGGACTCCACGATGGTCGATCCCTCGACCCACCGGTAGCCCTTTTTCTTGCACGCAAGGAAAGACTCATAGAACATCGCGTGGCTCACGCCCTTCCTCTGCCAAGCAGGCACCACAAACAAGACGAAGATGCGCAACCCGTCGATCTTGCGCCTGTACCACAGGAACTTGGCCCACCCAAACGGGAATAGCGACCCGTTCACGTGCTTCAGGGCCTGGTTGTAATCGGGCAGCCCCAGCAGGAATCCAATTGGCTCCCCCATCTCGGAACGCGCGAGATAGATGAAGTCGGGGTCCGCCACCGGGAGTATCTTCTTGGCCATGAGCCGCATCTCTTCAATGGTGGGAGGCACCATGTCGGGCCACTTGGGCATTGACGCGTCGACCACCGCTTTGAGCGAGACGAACTCGCTTTCCAGGTTCTTCAGATCCGCGCGGTCGACCCTGAACTTCCACCGCGCTTTGGCGTAAGCCAGGGTATGAACGGTCTTCTCGGGAAACTCCTCGGCCATCCGGTAGTAGTACGCGAGGCGGTCGTCGCCATCTCCCTTGTAACCGCAAGCCTCGATAAGGCCGGGGTAGTAGGCGGGGTTGTACGAATCCATCAAGGCCGGCACAGTATCAAACCCTTCTATCAGCAGGCCGCGGTTATCGTCGCCGTTATCCGGGGACACCGGACCCCGGCAAACCCGGCAACCGCGTTCGCGAAGCCAATCCTCACAAGTTTTCAGGAGTTCGGACGCCGCGGCCCGGTCATCCTGACTCTCGAACAGGCTGAAGTAGCCCCATCCCCTGCCCCTCGCCGCGTTGAGTTCGTTGTCGATAGCGGTCATCACCCGCCCGACAACCTTCCCGTCGTCCTCGGCCAGGAACAGCGCGTGGGGACCGCACTTGAACAGCGGGTTGTCGTCCCCCGTCACAACGCCCCACATCTCGGATTTGAGAGGCGGCACCCAGGTCCTGTCCCCCCGGTAGATGCTCCACGGGAAATCGACAAAGCGGCGAAAGTCGGCCCGGTCCCTGATTTCCCTAACTCTGACAGGCAATCTAACAGCCCTCCGCTATCTGCCCTACCGAGAGGTTTCGCCTTTTTCCGGGCGACTTCCTTCGCCGGCCGCGCGGGGACCAGGTCCCGATCCGGTACTGCGGAGTCTCTAGGCAGACTTTCGCACCGCCTGCCTAAAAACTCGGCACAAGACCTCGCGCCCTGCCTAGTATCTCTTCAGATCCATCTCCTACGAAGGAAATCTATGCACATCCTCCACGGATCTGGCGGGTTCTTGGGCATCTCTCCAAACTATCTGCCTAGAAACCTTGCACTCGCATGGGTCGTCACATGGTAATATATAGGAGATGCCAACCGACACGATCCTACATCCTCGCGGACGGGTCATCGGGGTCCACCACGAGATAGTCCTGGATCCTAACCTAAGTCTCTCAGCCAAAGGGCTCTATGGAGCCCTGCTGCTCAACCCGCATGGCTCAGCCAGCGAGTTGAGTCGAATCCTGGAAGTGAGCAGAGATACGGTTTCGAGTCACCTCAAGGAGCTGGAGAAGGCAGGCTGGGCGAAGCGGCCGAGCAGCCGGGTTGTCTGCCCTGCTCAGCCCAAAGAGGTTCGACAGCGCCAGGCAGAACGCTTCGAGCAGCTCCTGTCGTATCATCCGTACATCGGGGAGCATCTCTCTTTCTGCTGGCTCGATGAGCTAATCGACAGCGACGACTATGTGGACCACGCCAGGCCCCAATTCCTCAAGAATCCCGTCACTAACCAGCCCATGGAGTACGACCGCATCTATCCGACGTACAAGAAGGCCTTCGAACACCAGGGATTGCAGCACTTCGGCCCGACGGAGAAGTTCCCCGATCTGAACAAGGCCCGGGAGCAGGAGTTGCGGGACTGGGCGAAACTGGGGATCAGCAGCGCAAACGGCATCGAGTTGGTTACCATAACGTGGGAGGATCTGTCACTCCAGGGTATGCTGGCTAAGGTACCGAATGGGCTCCCAAGGAGGCTGGTTGACCCCAAAGACCCGTATACTAGGTGCCTCGAACAGGAATCGGCCAAGTACAGGGCTACCATGGAGCGGATCAAGGGAGACCAGGACCCAAGGCGCATCTGAATCATGGCCTGCTGACTGAGAGCCCTCCGATTCAGAGCCTGCCAATCCATTTGACCTTCCTTCCCGGTGTGTGGTAGAGTTTTTACCGTTCGTCTTCACAGCAGGTAGGGCTCTATCTACGGAGGTACTCTCATGCTTTCGGCGGGAGTGCGGAAGTACTGGGTCCTCGCGTCCAAGGGGTTCGCGCAGAACCTGCAGTACTCCGCGTCACACCTTATAAACACAGCGGCCAGCGCCATCTTCGGCGTAATTTACATTTACCTTTGGAAAAGCGTCACGCCGCCTACAGGGTTTGGCGGCTACACGCCGTTCCTCATAACTTCCTATATCTCCATTAACCAGACAACCATGTGGTTCACCCAGTTCGGCATCCGGGCGCATACCAAGATCCGGGAGGCGATCCGCTCCGGAAACATTGCCACCGAATTGGCGCGCCCCATGGACTTCTTCTCGTACCGGGTGGTGAGCGAGTACGGGTCCATGGTGTACAGTTTCATCTTCCGCGGGCTGCCGGTCGGCCTCATGCTGTCGACCTTCGGTCTCTACGTGCCCCGGCACGCTGCGACGTGGATGTGGACCCTGCTCTCCTTGCTGATTGGCGCCTACATCGCCATAGTCGAGTCGTACCTGGTTGGCGTGATCGCCTTCTGGACTATCGAAATCCGGACGGCCTGGTGGGTTATGTTGACCCTCAACCTAACCCTGGGGGGTGGATCTATGCCGCTAGAGGTGCTACCACCCGCGTTGTACAACCTGGCCCGGTGGTCGCCCTTCGCGTGCCTCACCTACAACCCGGCGCGGATCTACCTGGAGCTCTCCGGTCCAGAACTCATCTGGCCGGCGCTTTTCTGGGCCGTGGTCATCACATTGTTCGCTCGGCGGCTCACTGCGGTCGCCCGCGCCAAGTTGGAGGTGCAGGGAGGATGAGGGACCGTCCGAAATCCCGCCTGCTCTCGGGGATCCGGCTCTACTGGATCCTGCTGTCCGCCAGCATGCGGGCGAAGATGCAGTACAAGTTCGATTTTCTCGCTTCATCCATTATCCAGGCGCTCATGGGGATGTACGATTACCTGATAGTCGCGGTCATCTTGTGGAAGTTCCGCACGGTTCAGGGCTGGGATATCTGGGAGATCGGCCTGCTCTACGCGGTCTCAAGGGTTGGCTGGGGGATCTACCGGCTGATCGGCGAGGAACTGGACAGGTTCGAGACTTACATCGTGCGCGGCGACTTCGACTCGGTGCTCATTAGGCCTTGGCCCAGCCTGTTCGTGCTGCTCTCAAGGAACCTGGACCTCACCCGCCTGACGTGGGTGATCCAGGGAGCGGCCGTGGGCTGGATATCGGCCGCTCCTCTGCTAAAAAGCGGCGCGCTCACGTGGGCGGGAGTTGGCCATCTGGTCCTGGCGTCGATATGGACCGCGTGCCTGTACATGGCGGTGGGCATCGCAACGTCCAGCGCCGCGTTCAAGATCGTGAGGATCGAGGAACTGCAGGTGTTCACCCAAAACGCCCCGGGCACTGCGGTGCTGTACCCGCTGGAGATCTACCCGGGATGGCTGCGGTACCTGCTGCTTTCGGTGATCCCACTGGGTGTCGGCAACTACATCCCTGTGAGGTACGTCCTTGGCAAGGGCGGGACGTGGTTCAACCTGGCGCTGCCTCCGGTGGCCGCCATCTTGAGCCTGTACATCGCAATGCTGTTGTGGCACGCGGGCGAGGCTAAGTACCACAGTACCGGGTCGTAGAAAGGAGGAGTGGCAGGTGCCTTCATGTGAGGGAAGCCTGGCGGTCAGAACAGAACACCTGAACAAGTCCTACTTCGTCCAGGTCCGCAAGGGCGGGTTCCTGGGAGGCCTGCGCACCCTTGTTTCGCAGGAGACAAGGGAAGTTCAAGCGGTGAAAGACGTCTCCTTCGACGTGGCGCAGGGCGAATTCGTGGGCTATATCGGTCCAAATGGGGCCGGCAAGTCGACCACCGTGAAAATGCTCACCGGGATCCTGCACCCCACCTCGGGTGAGATCCGCGTCAACGGCCTATCGCCGCAACGGGATAGGCAGCATCTGGCCCGCGAGATCGGGGTCGTCTTTGGGCAGAGGACGCAGCTGTGGTGGGACCTCCCCACTATCGACTCCTTCGACATCCTTGCAGCCATGTACGACGTCGGAAAGGCGGACTACAAGGCGTTCTTGGCCGAGTTCGACGACCTTTTGGAACTGGGCCAGTACCTCTACACGCCTGTGCGGAGGCTTTCGCTGGGGCAGCGGATGCGCGCCGAACTTGCCGCGTCACTTATCCACCGGCCCAAGGTCCTGTTCCTGGACGAACCAACCATCGGGCTGGACGTGGTGGCCAAGGGAAGAATCCGCGAGTTCCTCACCAGGTTGAACCGGGACCGCGGCGTCACCATCCTGCTCACTACGCACGACTTGCGGGACATCGAGGAATTGTGCGACCGGGTCATGATGATCAACAACGGGAGCCTGGTCTACGATGGGACACTGGCCTCGCTGCGCGACCAGGCCGGATTGCCAACGCTGCTCTCGGTCAAGTACGCGCAGATCCCCGCCTCCCTTCAGCAGGGTAAATTCATCGGCGCCGGTGGCGAAGTGCTGGACGCGCCGGTCAACGGCGCGTGGAGGGTAGCCTCGGTCAACGGGGATTCGCGGACAGTCGAGGTCCACTTCGACCGAAGCCAGTCGACGGCGGCGGCAGTAATCATGGCGATGCAGGCGCTGGGCGAGATCCGCGATGTCTCGCTGGCCGAACCCCTGATTGACGACATCATCAAGCGGCTTCTGGAAGGGTAGGCGCTATGCAAGGGCTTTAAGGAGCATGGTCGCGTAGGAGCCTTTCGGAAGGCCAAAACGGATTACGAGCTTGCTCCGTCCCCGGTACAGGTCGTCTCGCACGATCTCCCCTGCCACCAGGCCGTCCGGGACCACAACCGCGCGCCTGTAGAAAGACTTGAGGTAGGCGGCGTGAAGGCCGCGCAGGTTCAAGTCCGCTGCGGTCAGCCCTCGTTCTGCGATGGAAGAGGCAATTGTCGCCTGGACATCGGGCTCACAGGGGAGAATTCGCCTGGCCACAGTGGGGATGTCTGTAGATCGAATCTTCTCCAAGAGGCCGGACGCGGCGTCCCGCGGGAACAAGTAGTCCCCCGCTTTGCCAGGCACGAAGAGCGTCGCACCTGTCGCCGGCCCAACCAGCGCGCGCAGGACCTGATTCCAGATTGAGGCCTGGAATGCCGCGAAGTACATGGTCATCTCGTGCGGAGGAATGGCGTTCACCGCCAGGAGCAAGTTCTTCTTGTTGCCGCCCCGCTGGAGGGTCTCTACAATGTGCTTCTCCACACCGCTTTGACACTGCCTTTGCACAGCAGCCCAATCCCCCCAGGCCCCCGACATCGCCTGCCTTCGCGCTTTCTCCGCCGCGGTCAAGCCCGGATACTCGGCCGTCAGGTACAGCCGGAGAGCCCCCTTGAGGTGGCCTTTCAAGACCCTCTCAGCCAGGAACTCGCCGCTTGGCGGCACGCTGCCGAACCGCTGGTCGTCGAAATAGTTGGGGAAACCGGCGCGTTTGACCTCCGGGATCCTGCTGCGGATTGACTCCGCCTCTTCGGGGCTGAGGCTCCTCAGGGTTACCTCAAAGGAGTTGCCCCTCAAGTTGTGGGTTGAGACAAAGTCCTCGGAGAAGCCCACCTGCTCCAACCTTAGGTCCTCTGGGCTGATGCCGGGCACCTTGTCGGTAAGAACGTACTGACGAGGCACGGTAATGTATTGGGAGGTCAGCGCGTGGCGGTCCTTGAGGCCCGCATAGCGGACTTGCGAGACAGGAACCCCGCTGGCCCTAGCGACGGCGCCTACGGCGTCGACCGTGTTCCACCCACGCTTATGCAATATGTAGACCCTGTGCTGGCCATTTTCTGCTAAGGCGATGTCCAGCGCTTCGCTGACCACGAAATCTTCGGGCCTGACCTTTATCTTCAACGCCTCACCAACCCGCAATGATATTAACACGCAGGACTCGGAACTGTGGAAGGGAACTATTAACGCAGACAATATGCAAACTGGGGGGGTACACCATGTCCAGCGTCGTCGTCATCGGCCAGGGCGCAGCCGGGCTTACCGCAGCCCTCATGCTGGCGCAAGAAGGCGTCGAGGTTACGTCCATATCTAAAGTCAGGCCAGGCAACGCTACCTGCACAATCTACGCGGGCGGCGGGTTCACCCTTCCTGTTGAGGGCATGCCCGTAGAAGAGCACCGCAAAATGACTTACGAGACCGGCAGGCGCCTCAACGTGTCCGAGTTGCTGGACGTCTTCTCAAATGAGGCGCCGTCCATCGTGCAATTCCTTGGCGACGCCGGAGTGCCGTTTCGCCTTCGCCGCGGCGGGCTCGGGCTTCGGAGGGATCCAGGCTTCCCCCTGCTTGGAGGCAAAGCGCTGACCGACGGCCTACATAAAGCCTGCCTGGAGCTGGGCGTCACCTTCCTCCACAATCTCGCTGCAATGAGGCTTACGTCGGGAGATGCCGGAGTCAACGGCGTCGAGTGCGTAGACCACTCCAAAGGCGAGGTCGTGACGCTCAAGGCGGACGCGGTTCTCCTGGCTACCGGAGGCGGCGGGACCCTTTACCGGAGGACTGACAACCCCCAGAGGATCACCGGCGACGGATTCCGGCTGGCCCTGGACGCCGGGTGTCACCTCATGGACATGGAGTTCGTCCAGTTTTACCCCATGGGGTTCGACATCCCCGGCGGCGCCCACTGGTTCATAGACCTCGGCGTCATAGACAGAGCGCGGGCAACGGCCCCGGACGGCAGGGAGTTCCTCAAGGAAATGCTGGCTAAGGAGGGCATCCATTCGGGCAGGGAGGCCAACCTCTTGGCCCGGGACAAATGCTCGGTGGCCATCGCGCTGGAGAACGAGAAAGGCCAGTGTCTCTTGCACACAGAAGATATCTCCGAGCAGGAGTGGCGTGAGCGCTGGGGAGCCATATCTCGGATGTTCCCGGCGTCCTGTCCCCCGTGGAAGGCGCCTGTCCCGCTTAGCCCTGTCGAACACTACTTCCCGGGCGGCGTGGTCATCGGGACCGAGGGCCAGACCGAGGTGCCAGGCCTCTTCGCCTGCGGCGAGGTCACCGGCGGCGTAGACGGCGCCAATCGGGTGGGCGGCAACGCCCTCACCAACTGCGTGTTGTTCGGGATGAGATCCGCAAAAGCGGCTTCCCGCCACGCCAAGGGGGAGCTCGTGGACCCATTCCGCTGGCAGGGGGATTCGCAGGCGCCCTCACCGGGCGGCGAAGGCCAGGCTCCGGTGGAGCTGCCGCCGTCCCGCTCATGCCGGCAATGGCTCGACCTTTGGAGGAACGGTGGGACGATCGCTCCCGCCGGCCTTCGCGAGAAGTTCAAGGACTTTTCCGCCCGCTACCTACTGCCGCTGCGTAGAGGACACCTGCTGGAAGAGGCGCGTAGCGACATCGAGGACCTGCGCGGACTTCTCGACATGCAGACGGTAAGGGACTCCCGCGACCTCTTGCTGGCCGCCGAGAACCTGGGTATGTGGTACACCGCAGCGATGGTGTCCCGTGGGGCTCTCATTAGGCAGGAGTCGAGAGGGGCCCACTACAGGGCCGATTTTCCGAAGGAGGACCCGGCATGGGAGAAGCACATCTACCTGTTCGGCGAGGGCAGGGCGCTGGACCACTCAGTCGTCTGATAGGTTCCGCCGTG
Organism: Bacillota bacterium; assembly: GCA_040880305.1. Classification (GTDB taxonomy): domain Bacteria; phylum Bacillota; class Sulfobacillia; order Fermentithermobacillales; family Fermentithermobacillaceae; genus JBBDIP01. Next base: position 28,861 of record JBBDIP010000014.1, on the reverse strand, counting down.
CGCGGCGCTCAGACGACCTGCGCGTAGAATCTGCAGCCCATAAAGGACTTCTGGACCTTGAAGCGGACCATCTTGAACCCGGACCGCTCCATCTCCTTTGTGTATCCCACCCGGTCCTTGGGCCGGGCCGGCACCCGGGGGATACGCACTTTGATCTCAATGTTGCCGTTGTAGGCGGTCCTCTCCTCGATGGAGGTCAGGTCGGGCTGGAAGACCTCAACGTACTGCGCGAAGGACGTGACCGGGCCGTCGTAGGCTCGGTCACGGTAAAGCTCGCTAAACATCAGGTAAGAACCGGGCTTCAGGGCGGCGTGGAGGGTCGCGAGGTACCTATCCCTGTCCTGATCGACCACCAGCATGTGAAGGAACTTACTGTCCAGGGCCAAGTCGAACCCGTTGGCCGGCAGAAAGGACAGGTCCGTGGCGTCCCGCAGCAGGAATTTGGCGTAGTCGCCTAAGCCTGCTTCGTCCAACCGCTGCCGAGCCTTGTCGACGGCCGACGGCGCCAGGTCGACGCCGAGGTACTCGAAACCTTTCTGGGCCACAGACAAAGCGAGATGACCTTCGCCGCAGCCAGGCTCCAGGATGCGGTGCGTGCCGGGGAGCGCGCCGGAGAACTCGAGGAATGCGTCGAGCCCCGCGAGGTCCTCCACGACCTCCCAAGGAAAACCGGACCAGTATTTGACGCCCTGGCTGTAGACGTCTTTGTACCTTTCCTCGTAGGACTGGTAGTATTTCTTTTCCATGGAAGGTGTCTTCTTCCGCGCGCTGGAAGTCTCCTGCGCGGAACCTCCGCAGTAAGCCTGCCGGCGCTGCGCCGGTAAGCCCTACCCTAAACCTGTTCCAGCGCTTGCTTGAAATCCTCCTCGATGTCGGCGTAGTCCTCAATGCCCACCGAGACCCGGATGAGCCCGTCCCCGACCCCGTACGCCGCCCTCTCGGCCAGCGGTATTGCTCTGTGTGACGTTTTCCCGGGGTGGGAGACAGTCGTAGATACCCCGGCCAGGCTGGGCACCAGTTCCACCATGTCGAGGGAGTCGATCAAAGCGCGGGCCCCGTCCAATCCCCCGCGTACCTCGAAACTCAACATTCCGCCGAAGCCGTTGTCGAGATACTTCTCCGCAAGCGTCCGGTACGGCGACTCGAGCAGCCCAGGATAGTGGACCACAGTCACCTTAGGATGCCTCGCAAGGAAGTTGGCAAGCTGCAGGGCATTCTCCGAGCACTTCTTGACTCGGAGATCGATAGTCCTTATGCCCCGCACGATTAACCAGGCGTCAAAGGGCGAAGGCACCGGGCCGTAGGTAGAGGCCAGTGACCGTATCTTTCCTGCAACCGCCGCGTCCCTCGCGACCGAAACCCCGCTGGTCACGTCGCTGTGGCCGTTGAGGTACTTGGTGCCGCTATGAATGGACAGGTCAGCCCCAAACTCAAGCGGCCTGCACAGGACCGGCGACGCGAAGGTGCTGTCGACCGCGAGGATCGCGCCATTCGCGTGGGCTATCTCGGCCAGCGCCGAAATGTCCGCCACCTCCATCAGGGGGTTCGAGACGGTCTCGCAGTACACGACTCTTGTCGCGGGCCGCATCGCGGCCTTCACTTCGGCGAGGTCGTTGGCGTCCACAAAGGTGGTCGTAACGCCGCGCCTGGGCAGTTCATCGTGAAAGAAGGTATATGTGCCGCCGTACAGGACTTTCGCGGCCACGATGTGGTCGCCCGAAGACACTAAGGAAAGCACCGAAACCGTTATGGCGGCCATCCCCGACCCGAAAGCCACCGCGCCAGCCCCACCCTCCAGGCTGTTGACCGTCTCTTCCAGGAGATCTATCCCGGGGTTCCGCATCCTGGAGTACACGTACCCGTGGGACCTGCCCTCCCAGACCTCGTCCAACTGGGCCAGCGAATCGAAACAGAACACCGATGCCGCGTAGATAGGCGGCACTTTCGGCATCGTTACCGACTGAGGAGGTTTGGCCTCAGCGTGGACCGCCGTGGTCGCAACCGACTTGGGCTTGCGTTTCACGATCCCATCCCCTTCTCCTACTGGATCTCCCCAAACAGTGCAGTGGAAAGGTACTTCTCGCCTCCGTCCGGGATCAATGTCACTACCCGCTTGCCTTCCCCAAGCTCCTTGGCGACCTGGAGAGCGGCGAACACGTTGGTCCCGCTGGATACCCCGCAGAAGATGCCCTCTTCGCGGGCCAGCCTGCGGGCCACCTCGATCGCCTGCGGGTCTGAGACCAGGATAGCGCGGTCGATGATCGACTTATCCAGGATGTCCGGAAGCACACCGTCGCCGATGCCCTCCTGGGCGTGGAACCCGAAGGGGAGGTCCACCATGAGCGACGCCTTGTCGGGCTCGGCCGCGATCACCTTCAGGCCAGGCACGCGCGCCTTGAGCACGCGGCCAGTCCCGGTGATGGTGCCGCCGGTGCCGATGCCTGCGATGAAGACGTCCAGCCTGCCTCCGGTCTGATCCAGGATCTCCTGAGCGGTGGTGTCCCGGTGCGCGCAACAATTGTAGCTGTTCTCAAACTGGCAGGCGCGGAAGGCTCCGGCGGTAGTCTCAGCGAACGTCTTGGACTGGAAGATGAAAATCTCCAGCGTCTCCTTGATATCTTTGCCAGCGGAGTGAGGCGGACTTCAGCGCCGTAGGCTTTCAGCACCTTGCGGCGCTCGGAGCTCATGGACTCGGGCATGAAAACCACAACTCTGTACCCCTTGACCGCACCGATCATCGCGAGGGCGATGCCCTGGTTGCCGCTGCTAGCCTCCACAATAGTGGACCCTGGGCCCAACTTGCCGGCCTTCTCCGCTTCCTCCACCATGCGAAGGGCGGGACGGGCCTTTATGCTGCCGCCGGGGTTGACCGACTCAATCTTGACAAGTATCTCCGCGCTGCCTTTCTCGGGTAGTCGTCGGAGTCGCACCATCGGCGTGCCGCCGATGGCTTCTAGCACGCTGTTCATAACCGGCAAGTGGGACACCTCCGTCGTGGTCTCGGGCTCTTTAGCCCCAACTGATCTGGGTCCACAGACTCACAGCAGCTCAGGCAACCGTACTCACGGGAATTCTACGCTTGGACGGGGTTTTCCTTGCCGCGACGAGTGACCGGAAGCGCAGCTGGCGACCGGAGTTTGCGTAGCTGACGGTCGGAAGTTCAGATGTAAGCCTATCAAAACTGCCGGGCAAGGAAGTAGGCCCAGCGGCATGGAAAGCAGTACCCAAATGAACTTAGGAGGAATTGTCGGTGAGTGACCCTATCACCTTGGAAGACGCCCTGGCCATCAAGTACCTGGGCAAATGGGATTGGAGCCCCGACGGCCGCAGCATCGCTTACATTTGGGACGACGGGGGGCTGTTTGACCTCTGGCTGGTCAGGCCCGCGGAGGGCGCCCCATTCAAGATCTCCGACGCCAAGAAAGGTGTCTCGGACTTGGCGTGGTCCTCCGACGGAGATCTCTACCTGGTGCAGGACGGCAGCCTCTACCGCGCCCGAATCGGCACCGCGGCAGGGACATGCGACGCTGAACACCTGCCGGCTCCGGAGCCCATAGTCGAGAGCAAGGCTCCGATCCATGGCCTGACCTGGTCGCCAGATGGGGCCCTCCTTGCGTTCGGTAGGGACAAGAAGGTATGGCTATGGCACCTGTCCGGCGGGTATGCCACCGAGCTCAACCTGGCCGGAGCCGCGGCCCCGGCCGCAGAGGGGTCCGGCATCGTTCTGTGGTCGCCCTCGTCCTCCAAGTTCGCGTTCGCGTTCAGGGACGAGGAGGCCTACCGCCAGATTGGCGTGGCCAAGGCAGATGGCACGGTCATCTGGAGGTCCTACTTCGATGGATCGGTGGGCGGACTGGCATGGTTCGGCGACGACACGCTGTACTTCGCTAGGCCTGGCAAGACCGGTACCACCGCCGACTTCTACACGCTGGCCATTCCGGCGATCGATGGACAGGGCGCAAAGCCTGAGCCGACCGCCTTTAGGCATGTAGAGGGAACTAGCAAGGGCCCGGTTTTCGCGACGTCCGCATTCCCCTCCCCTGATGAATCCAAGACGCTGTTCATGCTCGAAGATGACGGCTACGCCCACTACTACCTGCTTGACCGCACAACCGGTGACTTCACCCAGGTCACATTCGGCGAGTGCGAGGACTTCGCCCACGCCAACGACCACGCCGAGTGGCTGCCTGGCTCGAAAGCGTTCCTCTACGCGTCCAACAAGGAATCCGCCGGCGGGCGGCGGATCCACCGCAACAACCTGGATTCGGGCACTGACGAGGAGATCATAAGTCTGCCTGGCACCAACTCCATGGTGAAGGTGTCGTCCGATGGACGCATTGCCTTCCAGCACTGCGACGAGTTCCGGAACATGGACATATGGGTGGCAGGTCCTAATGGCGAAGAACCATTCCAGGTCACCTTCTCCATGCCCGGGGTCTGGACTGCAGAGAACCAGTCCAAACCCGAAGAGGTCTCCTACACCTCCAACGGCGGACTGACCATACACGGGTATCTCCTGCGGCCGAAGCGCGTCCCGGTCGGCAAGAAACTGCCGGGCCTGGTATGGGTCCACGGAGGGCCTGGGAGGCAGATGCGCCCGGGCTGGAACCCGATGCGGTCATACGCCCTGTTCCACGGCTTCAACCAGTATCTGGTCAGCCAAGGTTACGTGGTCCTGTCGGTCAACTACAGGGGCGGCATCGGCTACGGGCGCGACTTCCGCCAGGCCCTCTACCACAAGATGGGAGTTGACGACGTCGCGGACGTCGTCGGAGCAGGCAACTACCTCAAGGGCCTGCCCTTCGTCGACACCGAGAAGGTGGCCGTCTGGGGCCTCAGCTACGGCGGGTACATGACGTTGAACTCCCTGACCCAGTACCCGGATGTATTCAGGTGCGGCGTCAACATCGCCGGCATCTGGGACTTCCCGCAGTGGACCAAGTGGGCGGACAAGAGGTACGGCAAGGGGACCGGCTCGTTCAAGGTCTACTTCGGCGGCGAGCCCGAGCTGTCGCCCGACCTCTACAAGCAGGGCTCCCCCAGAACCTTCGCCAGGAACATGAAGGCGCCCCTCCTGAACGTACAGGGGACCGCCGACATGAACGTGGACTTCCCCCAGATGGACCGCATCGTCGAGGACCTGGTGGACCTGGGCAAGGATTTCGAGGTGCTCTACTACCCCAACGAAGTCCACACCTTCGCGAAGCGGAAGACCTGGATGGACGCTATGCCCAAGATCAAGAAGTTCCTGGACCGGAACCTCCTCACCTAGGACACCCGGCGTCGAACGCGGGGACATATGCTGAGGGCCAGGCAGTCAAGCCTGGCCCTCTGTATTAGGAGGGGGAGATATGGTCAGCTACTCATACCGCAGGCAGTAGATGGGGTCCAGTTTGGACGCCCTGGCTGCCGGGTACAGCCCGAAGAAAATGCCGACGGCCACTGAAAACCCGAGGGCCAGCAAGATGGCGCCAGGTGAAGTGTAAGCCACCCACCCTCCGTACCTGGCAAGAACCGTCGAAGCGCTGGAGCCCAGTATGACGCCGATGAGACCGCCCATCCCGCTCAACATCGAGGCTTCGACCAGGAACTGGAACATGACGTCCTTGCTCTTAGCCCCAACAGCCTTGCGGAGTCCAATCTCACGGATCCGTTCGGTCACCGACACCAGCATGATGTTCATGATCCCGATCCCGCCGACCAGGAGGGAGATCCCCGCGATGGCCGCCAGGAGGATGGTGAACGTCGAAGTGATCGTGGACACCGTGTTCAGCAGCTGCGCCTGGCTGGATACCTGGACGGTATCGGAGCGCCTGTTCTTGCCGTCAAAAACCGACTGGATCAGCGACACGGCGGCGTCCGTCTCCTCGATGTCGCTGACCTGAGCGTACAGCATGCTTACATACCTGGTACCCGCAATCCTCTGCAAAGTGGTGATCGGGACCAGCACCACGTTGTCCTGGTCTGAACCGAACGACTCGCCCTTCTCTTCGAGCACACCAACGACGGTGAACGACTGCCCCTGAACGGTCAGGATCTGGCCGATAGGGTCCTCTCCGTCGAAAATGTCGTCAACGACTGTCTGGCCGATGACGGCCACCTTCCGCCTCTGATCCACGTCTGACTTGAGCAGAAAACGTCCGGCAGACGGGTAAAAAGACCGGATGTCAGGAAACTCCTGCGTAACGCCCTGGACCGCGATGGTTGCGGAGTTCCCCCGCCAGGAAACCTCGGTGGATGCCTGGATGATGGGCATCACTCTGGACAAGCTTTGGACTCGCTCCAGCAGGTAATCGACGTCGTCAAGTTCCAGCCTTATGGCGCCTCTGGGCGTCACCATGATGAGGTTGGTCCCCATCGCATCGATCTGACCGGATACCATCCTCTGGGCGCCCTGCCCCGCCGACACGAGGGCGATCACAGCCGCCACACCTATGATGATGCCCAGCATGGTCAGGATCGTCCTCATCCGGTTGGCGGTGAGGGCTCTCAGCGACATCATGAAGCTTTCAGTCAGTTTCAAGCTGTGTTCACCCCCGCCTTCAGCGCGGCATCGCGCCACCTTGTTGTATCCTGGTTCCAGGAACCTGGGTAGGGACCCGGAACCCGCCCAACCCCATGCCGGCCCCTGACGTCTCGATGTTGCCGACCACCACCGACTCCCCTTCGGTCAGACCGGACGCCACCTCGGCATATAGGTCGCCCTGTACGCCGATTTTGACCTTCTTTTGGACAACCTGGCCGTCTTGCATCTGGTTAACGTAGGCCTGGCCGCCGTCCCACTTCACCGCTTCCACGGGCACGGTCAGTACCTGGCTCTTTTGCGCCACCGCTATGGTCGCGGTCGCTGACATCCCAAGTTTCGGGACATCCGATTCGATCTGGACGGTGACGGCGTAGTTGGTGATACCTTGTTGGACAGTGCCTTCCTGAGCTATCTTCTGGACCGTGCCGGGGATTTTCTGCCCCGGCAGAGCGTCTATCTCCACGGTGACCGGCTGTCCGGCGGCTACGTTCACAACGTCCAGTTCGTCGACTGGGATCACCACGGTCAGAGGACTCACCTGGCCCACCGAAGCCACGCTCTGGTTGGCCGTGACGTCGTCACCCACCTGAACGCTGCAATTCAGGACCTTGCCGTCTATCGGGCTCTTGACCACGAGCTTTGATAGGGCCTCCATCTTGTCTTCATAAGCTATCCTGGCCGACTCAACCTTCAGCACCTGGGAGTCTATGGTGTTCTGTAGAGACGCCACTGTCTGGCGGGCGCCTTCCAGCGCGTTCGCGGCCTGATCGCGCGCCACCAACACCGAATTGTTTTCGAGGGTGACCAGCGTCTGGCCCTCAGCCACTGTGAAGCCTTCGGCCACTCGGGTGGATGCGACCGTGCCGTCCACCTCGGCCTTCACGTCTATGCGGTTCTGAGCGCTGACGGTGCCCGGCAACGAGTATGTCGTCCCGCCATCATCGGTGTAGTTCACGTTTACGGTCATGCCGGCCCGCAGGTCTGGATCTGGTTTGGTGACAGTCACGGTGGCGGGGAACTCCACGCCCTTGGTACCCGCTGTCCCTTCCTTGCCGATGGACGTGAGCACGCCGCCCATAAGTGGCAGGTCGCCGCCGGGCAGTATCGCGACGGCAACTCCGGTCTTAAATCTGGTCACGTCCGCCTGCTTGACCTTAACGGTTATAGTAAAGGCGCTGGTGTCGGCGATGGTGGCGATGGTCTGCCCCGCCTTGACGCTGTCGCCCTCTTTGACCTCAAGGTTCCAGACCTCGCCTCCGATGGGCGAACTGATCGTCAGAGCCTCCACCTTGTCCTCGGCGGCGGAGAGATTATTCTCGGCCGACTTCACGTCCAGTTCCGCCTTGGACTTGCCTCCGGCGGGGCCGGTCAGATTGTCCAGTGACTGCTGCGCGAGCGCCAAGTCAAGCCTGGCCTGGTCGGCTTGATAACTTACCGAATCGTTGTAGAGGTAGAGGATAGGTGCGCCCGCCGCAACCATGTCCCCTTCGTTGACCAGGACCTGGGATACCGTCCCGGCCACGCCAGGTTGGACGTTTTTCTTGAGGTTGGCCTGGACCGTCCCATTGCCTGTGACCACGACCTCGAGGTCGCGACGCTCGACTTGGGCGCGGGCGACGTTTCCGCGCTGATTATTCGCGGCAGCCCTCAGAGCGGCGCGCCTGCGGATGAACCGGTACCCGAAAAATCCCCCCACGCAGACCAGTGCAACAATCAAGACCCAGGTGATCGACTTTTTCATAGTCTTCCTCCTCCAGCCAAAAACAGGTCAAGCACATGTTTCTATTCTACTATGGGGTTACGAATAAAGCCGAGGACAGGCACGGGGAATTCTTTAAACCTTTGTTAAGGCGTGGAACTGCTAGTCGTGCCAGCCCATGGCAACGAAGAGGAGCGGCGCGCCAAAGCCGGCCCACAGCCCCGCCAAGGCGTATCGGGCGATATCGGCCGCGGCGTTAATGGGTAACACGAGTTTCAAGCCGTATCTTATCGCGAGCAGGCCTCCGAGGCCCACCAGCACTTTGAGAACGTTCGCTATCGGCGACGCGCGCTCGCTCCACCCCACGTAGCGCTCCTCCATCAGGTGTCCCAGCGGAAAACCCAGCAGGAAGCCGATGAGGAGGTGGGCGTCGTCTCCCCTGTAGACCAGGTACATGGCCGCAGGCAACGCCAGAGTGCAGAGCAGCCGGAACCAAAACGGCAGGTAAAGGCGCTCCCAAAGCGCTGAAGCCGCGTTGAACAGGAGGAGCAGGACCATGCCGACAAGGATCCCGCCGAGGACGTCGACGGGCCAGTGGACATTCAGGTACAGACGGGAAAGGGACACCAGCAGCGTCAGGATGATCGCCAGCGCCCATGTGAATACCGTGCGGACCTCCAGAGCGAACTGCCCCCAGAACACGGTGCTGCCCTGGGCATGGCCGCTAGGGAACGAGTACCCGGGGCCGGTCTCCGGGTGCATCACGACGGCTCCGGGAACCGGGCCAGGCCGGGGGGTGTGGAACGCCACCTTAAGAGCGCTGTTGACATAGGCTCCGAGCAGGTAGAACACGGCGATGCGGTAGCCCGCTCGCTTGTTCCAAGTCCAATACAGCACCGGAAGGGCCGCAATGAAGAACCACGCAGAGCCCAGGCAGGTAATGAGGTAAGCCAGCTTATCCAGCCATGGGGTCCTGAACCTCTGGAGAAAGACCGCCCAGGAGATGATCATCGGGAGCCCTCCCGAGGGGGCCGGATCTCCTGCAACCATTCCTCCAAATTTCGGAGTGCCCGCCGCAAGTGGATCTCGCTCACCCCAGGGACGCCGTTTGGTTCGAGGGTAACCAGTCCTGCGTATCCACCTGCGGTCAGGCCACGAATCACCTTCTCGGCGTCAAAGCGGCGACCTGCGGCGGTACGACCCATCGCGACTCCGCCGCCTTCGATGGGGTCAACGTAGGTCTGGACGTGCACGTTGGTCACACGCGGCATGAGGTGGTTCACGAGGTCCCACGAGTCCTCCAAGGATGCCCATTGGGTGTCGACCGTGAAACTCACGCCTGGGCACGCCCGCGCGATGACGGGGAGCATGCTTACATGGCCCGGGATCCCCTCCACGCTGAGCGAGACGCCGTGTTGGGCCAGCGCCTGGCTGAAGAGGTTGAGGTTGTCCACCAGAGCGCCCTGGCTGAACTGTGGCCGCCGGAGGTCCCAGGCGTGGACCACGGCAACCCTGGCTCCGGCGGCAAGCGCGGCTTGCAGGCATTTGTCCATGAGGTCCCGCGCTGCGTCCAGACATCCCAGCGTGGATAGAAGGACCTCGCTGTCGGGGGGGATGTGAACGGAGTTTATCTCCAGGCCGGCGTCTTTTGCCCTACCGGCGACGGTGGCCATGTCGCCTTCGTCCCACTCCTGCCAGAGGCGTAGTTCAATGGCGGGCCAGCCCAGTAGCCTCACGCCCTCCATCATGGCCGCGACGTTCCAGTACCGTCCGCCGCCCAGCGGGGCCAACGAGCCTGTTGAGCACTGCACAATCGCGTGATTGCAGGTACTCATGTCCGCCTACTCCATCGCCTCGGGGTTCACCGGGCTCACCGGTTTGCCCCGAAGCAGGTATTCGCGCAGGTTGGTGGCTGCCGCGAGCGCCATCTGGGTACGGGTGGCGATGGTCGCGCTGCCTATATGGGGCAGCAGTACCACATTGTCCAGCGTGCGGAGGGGGCTGTCGGCGCTCAGGGGCTCACTCTCAAAGACGTCCAACCCTGCGGCCCAGATCGTCCGATCACGCAGTGCCCGGTAGAGGGCATCTTCGTCCACCACGAGTCCGCGAGATGTGTTTACCAGGACGGCAGAACGTTTCATAAGACCGAATTCCCGCTCGCCGATGATGTGCCTGGTCTCGGGGGTAAGTGGCTGATGGACTGATACGAAGTCCGACTCGCGCAGGAGGTCGCCCAAAGGCCGGCATAGAGCGCCGGTCTCCGCCTCGGCCTCCTCGCTCCGGTTTCGCGAGTAGTACAGCACCTTCATGCCAAACCCGCTGGCCCGGCGCGCGACGGCCCGCCCGATCCTGCCCAGTCCAAGGATGCCCAGCGTGGCGTGATGAACGTCCTGCCCCGTGAGGAACATGGGCGACCAGGCGCGCCAGCGATCCTGCAATACTACGTCCCTGGCTTCAGGCAGCCGCCTGGCCGTGGCCATGAGCAGCGCAAACGCTAGGTCAGCGGTGGATTCGGTGAGCACGCCCGGCGTGTTGGTGACCAGCACCTTGCGGGCGGTGCACGCGGCGACGTCGATGTTGTCGTACCCCACCGCCATGTTGGCAACGACCTTGAGCATAGGAGCCCGTTCGAGAAACTCGCGATCGATCCGCTCGGTAAGAAGGCACAGGATACCTTCAGCGCTAGCTGCTTCAGCCAGGAAGACGTCCCTTGGGACCGGCGTCTCCTCTTGCGTCCACTGTCTGACTTCGAAGTGAGGGCGAAGGACCTCCAGGGCCGCCTCCGGCAACATGCGGGTGACGTAGACGAGGGGTCGCGGCGCCGTCACCTCGCCACCGCCCTCTCAACCTTCCTGGCCGGCGCGGTCAGCCTGACCAGGGTAACTCCAGCAAGGATCACCGCTGCGCCGAGGAACTTAGGGCCCGTCCACCGCTCATGGAGGATGAGCCAGGCGAACAACCCAGTCCATACCGGGTTTAGGTTGCTGAACACCGCTGTGCTGGCCGGTCCGGAGGACTTGACGCCCTTGTTCCACAGGATGTAGGAAAAGCAGTTGGCCAGGGCGGCAGACAACACGAGTTCGGTCCAATTCAGGGCGGAAGCAGCCGACCAGTCGGCGCGGGCCAACTCCCCTATCGATAGCGGGATCATGAGTGCGGCGCCGGCGACCATGGTCCAGGCCGTGAAGGCTGTGGGACTCATCCGCTTTGTAAGGTCGACCGCAAAGATGGTGCACAGGCACCAGCCGATAGTCCCGGAGAGCGTGGTAAGGTCGCCTGCCAGCGAGCCCGACTTGAGGCCCGCCAAGCCGCCGCTGCCGCCGGCGACTATGAGGCCAACCCCGGCTGTCGTGAGCAGCACCCCGCCCCACATCCTGGCGGTCAACCTTTGCTTACCGGTGAAATGACTGAGCACTGCCGTGGTCGCGGGCATGGTCGCAAGTACAAAGGAGGTATTGCTGGCGGAAGACATCGCGATACCCTTTATGAAAAGGTACTGGTAGAGTGTGTTTCCGAGGAAGCCGGCCAGGATTATCGTCGGCCAGTCCTTGCGGGAGGGCACCTCGAACTTGCCTGACGCGCGGAGCACCCCAAGAAGGAAGACCGCCGCCAGGCCAAGCCTTATCACGTTAAACTGGAGCGGGAGGAAGCCGGAGAGCGCGTCCTTCACCGCTATTCCGTTTATGCCCCATATGAATGACACCAAAAGTAGCTCAAGATTGCCTCTCGACACTCTATCACCTGCTCGGCGGAATGCTAGAGTCCAAGAACTTCACTACCGCCGCGTTGAACTCCTGCGGGACCTCCAGCATCGGCATGTGGCCCGCGCCCTCGAACACTTGGGATGCGGCGCCACGAAGGTTGGCGACGAAGAAGTCCAGCGCTGACACCGGGATGATGTTGTCCTTGCTGCCCCAAACCACCAGCGACGGGCACTTGACCTCCGACAGTAACATCGCCGGGTCCTCCTGCGGGGGCTGCCACCGGAGGCGGCCCGCGAACAGGATGCGCGCCTGCTTGGCCGACTTGTGAAGCACCTCGAAAACCTCGGGCTTCATCCGGGAGGGGTCGCCAAAGGTGAGCGTGGCCACCGGCCCGATGAAATAGCGGGTCACCGGGTTGAGAACCTTCAGCCCCACAAGCCCGCGGAAGACGCGGTTGGTGAAAAAACTGCGGGCGAAGCCGCGGCCCACCGGACCATCACGCGACGTTCGCGCGTCCGCTGCATTGGTCACGTGGTCGTCGAAGCCCCGGGCCCCGGACGGCGCCCCGGCCGAGTCGGCCAGCACAATTGCCCTGATCCTCTCCGGCGCCTCTACGGCCGTGTACCAGGTGACGAAGCCCCCCATGGAGTTGCCGACCAACGCGGCCTCGGCAATCCCCATTTCGTCCAGAAATCTGACGACTTCGCGGACGTAGTCCCGCGTGACAAACTCGACGCTTGGCAGGGCGGACTGTCCGAAGCCGGGCAAGTCTACCGCAATCGCCCGGTAGCCTGCCCTGGCCAGAGCAGGCACGGTGTACATCCACTGAGCCGAGGAGCAGGCCAGGCCGTGTATGAGGATGACCGGAAACCCGGAGCCCTGCTCTTGGTAGTGCATTCTCGGGAGCGGAGCGTCAGGATCCCCGGGACGGCTCCTCTCCCACTCCTTTCGAGTCATCTTCCATTTCAGGAGGCTGCGATCGTGTCCGTTTCGCTTCATGCCAATTCTGCTGAGCACGCCTGCGGAAGCAGGGTTTGTCTCCTCGCAGTCCGCCGTGACCATCTTGACGTCCGGCCGCTTAAACGCCCAGTTGATGAGCGCCCGCGCGGCTTCGGATGCATATCCTTTGCCGCGCTCAGACGGGATCACAGCGTAGCCCATATCTATCGCGCCTTTGGCATCCGGGGCTCCCTTGAAGCCCAGGTCGCCGATGACCGTGGGCCGCGCGCTCCCGAGACCGGCGTCCCTTATCATGAGCCAGACTCCCCACGTGAAAAGGCCAGGGTTCTTGCGCAGCAAGTGGACGTAATAGGGCAGAAAGTTCCTGGTATCGATGCCGGGCCACTCGGGGTGGAGTGCGACTCCGAGAAGGGCCTCTGCTTTGGCGCGGTCCATAAGGGCCGCCTCCGCCGCCTCCAAACTGCAAGGTACCAAAGTAAGGCGCCGCGACTTCACGGCCTCCATCGTATCGGCCTCCTCTGGCAGGCGCGCTATGTCTGCTAACCCTTCTACGTCCGCGTTGCGCTGAAAGACCCTTCGCGCAGGTAGACGAACTTGCCGCCCAGCATGGTCCCGTCGACCTTGCACTTCAGGATGTCTTCCGCGGGCCCGTCAAGGATATCCCTATCCAACACCGCCAGATCCGCGAGTTTGCCGGGCTCCAGCGCGCCGCATTCGGCGTCCCTGTAGGCCAGGTACGCGCCGCCAGAGCAGAAGCAGTTGACGGCCTCGCGGGCAGTCAGCGCTTCAGCCTGGCCAAAGTCCAGCCCCTTCACTGTCTTCCTGGCGACGGCGCCGTAGAGCACGACGAACGGGTCGAATGGCCCGGATGAGACGTCGGAGTTGATGGCGACCTTGATCCCCCTATTCAGATAGGTGCGCAGCGGCTTGAAGTCCGCTAATCTGGACTCATCGATGACAGCCGGGTAGGCGTCGCCTTCCACGTAGATGAACCCCGGCTGCGTCGATACCGCGATGTCGTTCGCGGCCATCGCTCGCAGCGAGTACTCTGTCGGGAAGTAGCCGTGGACGATGTGGTGGCGCTGGTGGGGCAGCGGTCTGCGCGCGCGGAAGGCGTCCACCATGTGGGAGACGGCGATGTCCTGCGCCAGGTCGCCGCAGCAGTGAATGCCGGCTCCCCAGCCCTCCTCATTGGCTTCGCGTATGTAGGAGCCCAGCTTGTTGAGGTCCAGGCGAACCGGCACCGTCGACCGGGTGAAATCCCTGAAAGGCTCGTGCATCAGAGCAGTCTTGCTGCCGAGTCCGCCGTCAATCGCCATCTTGAGGTTGCCAACGCGGAACCATTCGTCGCCCAAGCCGGGCTGCAGTCCCGCCTCGATGGCCGGCAACACTGTGTAATCCCCGGAAATGATCGAGATCCCGTGCCACGCAGGCATGGCTGTCACCCGCAGGGGCAACTCGCCCTTGGAGCGCAGCGACGTGTAGGCGTGCATCAATGTAACGTTGGCGCCCGGGTCAAGGACCGACGTGATCCCGTACTTGAGGTACTCGTTCAGAGCCAGCTTGATCCTGCTCTCGGTATCGCCGCCGCCGCTGACGCCAAGCTCTCCGCCCGCGCTTTTGCTGAGTCCTCCGCTTGCGCTCATCTTCTGCTTCTGCGCAGCCCTGCGCACCAGTCCCTGGGCCCCTTCGCGCAGGATGCCGGTGGGCTCGCCGGATTCGTCCAGGTCAACCCGGCCGGTCGCCGGCACGTACCCCTTAAGCACGCCCGCGATCTCCAGGGCTAGAGAATTGGCCGCGACCACGGCGAACAGCCTTCCCAGCACCACCGGATTGTGGGGCGCGGCCTCGTCCAGATCCCTGCGGTTGGGCATCCGGCCCTCTTTGAACTGGCTCTCTATCCATCCGGCGCCGGTCACCCACTCGCCGGGCCCGACCTCGGCGGCCTTCTTGGCGACGGCGGCCTTCAGTTCGTCGATGCTTGTCATGCCGAAACAGTTCACGCCCGTGAGCAGCAGCGCGCCCGAAAGCACGTGGTTGTGGGAATCTACGAAGCCCGGGATTACCCTCCGGCCCCCGAGGTCAACATGGGCGGCATCGGGACCGGCCAGTGCCTGTATCTTGGCGGTGCTGCCCATGGCCTCTATTCTGTCGCCGGATATGAGGACGGCTTGGCAGTCCTCGCCCTTCCCGGGAAATATCCTGCCGTTGGTGAGGGCAAGTCTCTTGTTTGTCATGGATGCGACCTCCAATCTCCATGCTCGGATATCGCTGCAATTCCTTCTCAACCGTCTCGGGAAAGTAGAAGGTCAGGGGTTTGCGGTGAAGGATGACCCACTCCGAGTCGGTCACCGTGCACACCTTCCTGTCCCGGCGCAGGACCCGGAAGGCCTCGCCCAGATACGCGGGGCACCCCCCGGTCCTGTGGACGTGGTGGATCACATCGGTGGACATGACCAAATCGAAAGCGGAGTCGGGGAAGTCCAGGGATTGAGCGTTTCCGACCTTGAGGTCCAACGTGGACGAACGGGCCCTGGCGCGGAGCAGGCATCTCCTCCGACGGGTCGATCCCCTCTGCGATGTTTCGAAACACGCCAGGATGGGTCTGCCTGTGCCTGGCGTACTCAGCGGCGATCCTGTTGTAGTCGATCATGGCATCCCCTCCGCAGTCCGCTCTACTTGGTGAGGCCGCTTTTACGGCGTCACTACCAGCATCCAAGTCGCGAGCAGGGTCTGAATTCCCAGCGCCAGCACAATCAGCATGCAGTAGGGCAGACACTTCTTGAGGAGCTCGTCCTCCCTGCCTGTGAGGCCCGACGTACTCGAGCCCAGCAGCACCTTTGCCGGGGCTATAGATGACCCGAGCGACGCTCCGGTTGTCTGGGCGCCGGCGATAAGGGTCGAACTGACCCCCAGCGCCTTGGCGGTCTCAATCTGGAACGAGCCGAAAAGGATGTTGGCGTTTGTGTTGCTGCCCGTCATGAAGCACCCGAGGACCCCGATGAACGGCGAGACCACCGGGAACATGGCGCCCGCGACCTTGGCCACGCCCGTCGCCATCTCCCTGGTCATCCCGGTATCGTTCATCACCAGGGCCATCATCACCATCGTGAGCACACCCAAAGTGGTCTGCCAGGACTGCTTGACCGTCGCTTTGGCGACTTTTCGCAGGTTGTCGCTCTTGATGAGGCCTCTCCCCATATAGACCGCGAGCCCTATCAAGCAGGCCATGGTGATTATGGGCGCGGGGTGCGAAAACAAGCCGATAGCCGCATAGGCTTTCTCGGCGCCAACGGAGTAGCCCTGAGCCGTCTGCATGGCCGGGTAATTCAGGCCGAATTTGTACGGTTTGAAGAAGCTCTTGACCGCCGGGATCTGCGAAATCATCGTCAACGTGAGCAGTGCGTAGTACGGGATCAACGCCAGGTGCAATGAAATCTCCTTGCCCGCCTTTGCAGTTGCCGACGTGGGTGCAGGCGCGGCGTTCTTCCTGGCCCTAGGCGAAATCATGGCCACGAGGGCGACTCCCGCCAGCGACCCTAGTAGGGCAGCGACCTGGCCAGATCCCGCCCTGGCCACCAGCCACTGGACGGAGCCCATAGCCGTACCCACCAGGACTATCTTCACGAATCCTTTCTTGACTCCCGCCCATCCCTCGATAATGTGGGCCACGGCCAATCCCGTAAGGATGGTCGGGATAATGAAGGTCAATCCGACCCAATTGCCCAGCACATCAGGCGCTATCTTGGTCGAGAGGGTTAGGGTGTAGTAGGACCCGCCCATGGAACCGAAAGTGACGGCCCATGCGTGTCCGACCAGCGTGGACGCCGCGGCAACTATGGGGTCAAACCCGGCCGCGATCATGAGCGGCGCACACACGGCAACCGGGACTCCGTAGCCGGCAACCGCCTGGATAACGCCTGTCAGGCACCAAGCCACCAGAAGCCCCAGCATGAGCCGGTCACTTGACAGCGTAGCCATCCAGCGGGAGATGACCGGCACGGCGCCGGTCTCGCTGACCAACTGGTACATGAACGCCGACGTCCAGATAATCAGCACTACGAAAAGGGTAAGGCTTACGCCTTTGGCGGACGCGATGGTTAGCAGGTAGGGGAATCCCCCAAACAAAGTCCCGCCTACCGAGAGCGCGACGATCCACGCCACGACGCCGGCCGTCTTGGCCTTCCACCTAAGACGCAGCATGGCGAAAAGCAGGACGAAAAGCGGAGACGACGCAAGAATCCAACGAACCATTCGGATGCCCCTCCCGGATCCTGGCCTTTTGCAGGCAAAATGTCAACAATATAGGGTAATCAGCCTTCCGGTCGCGGATTTCCTGCTATCCTTTCAAGCGGTGTGTCAGCCCTGCCGCCGTTACCTCCGCAGCCCCCTCAGCCTCTCGGCCACGCTGCACAACGTCTCGTCCGACTTGGCGAAGCAAAACCGAGCCTGCTTGGTGACCGAATCCTTACCGTGGTAGAACGAGTAGCCGGGGACTGTCGCCACGCCGGTCCGCTTGATGAGTTCGATGCTGAACGAGAGGTCGTCATCGACGCCGAGCCGCGCCATGGCGCCGCCTGTCTGGGCGATGATGTAGTAGGCTCCCCTTGGCAGGAGCGGGTCGAATCCGGTTTGCCTGAGCACGCCGAATAGGAAGTCCCGGGCCTTGTGGTAGCGGTCGGACAGGCCGGCATAGTAGTCCTCGCCCAGGCCGAGACCCGCCGTAACACCGTACTGGAAAGGCGTCGGGGCGCCCACCGTCAGGAAATCGTGGACTTTGCGGATCCGCGCCGATATCTCGGGGGGCGCGATGGCCCATCCAACCCGCCATCCGGTCACCGAGTAGGTCTTGGAGGCGGAACTGATTGTTACGGTGCGGTCCGACATACCGTCCAACGAGGCCATCGAGAGGTGCTTCGCTCCGTCGTACAGGATGTGCTCGTAGACCTCATCGGTCACCGTGAGGCAGTCCCACCTGAGGCAGAGGTCCGCTATCTCGGAGAGCTCCTGCCGCGTGAACACCTTCCCGGTCGGGTTATGCGGCGTGTTGATGATAACCGCCTTGGTATGCGGGCCAAACGCCGCGCGCAGGTCGTCGGGGTTGTAGGTCCAGTTGGGCGGATAAAGCGTCACAAACCTGGGCGTCGCGCCTGACAGGATGCTGTCCGGCCCGTAGTTCTCGTAGAACGGCTCGAAGATCACCACTTCGTCGCCCGGGTTCACCACCGCTTTGAGCGTGGCCATCATGGCCTCGGTCGCGCCGCAGGTCACGGTTATGTCGGTCACGGGGTCGCAGGTGATGCCGTTGTAGGATCCGACCTTGCGAGCGATGGCCTCACGAAGCGCCGGCTCGCCGAAGGTGACGGGGTACTGGTTTAGAGCCCCTCCCTGCTCGCGCAACGCCTGCTCGGCAGACCGAACCACTTCCTCCGGCGGCGCGAAGTCCGGAAAACCTTGAGCCAGGTTGAGCCCTCCGGCAGCATCGCAGACCCTGGTCATCTCGCGGATGACCGACTCGGTGAACTTCTCGGTTAGCGAGGATAGAGTCTTCACGCCTTTTACCTCCCCACCTGACTACCCAACTGAGATGGCGACAAGGCCCATGACCATGGCCGCGGTTCCTGCAAGCCTGCGCGGCACGTTGCCCTCGGAGAAGAACCTGGCGCCAAGCACCGCCCCGATGAGGATGCTTATCTCTCGTGCCGGGGCGATGTAGCTCACAGGCGTGAACACCATGGCGGTCAGGATAAGAATGTACGCAAAGGGGCTCAGGAAGCCCACCCCCGCGGCCTCCCACTTGTGGAGGCGCCACTGCTCTTTGACCTTCGGCCAGACTCGCAGGGCGAACGGTGTCAGGATTAGGAACCTTCCTGCGTTGGTCCCCCAGTCCAAGACCAAAGGAGGGGTCTTGAGGATGCTGACCGAGATCTTGTCCAACACCGTATAGGTCGCGACCGTCGCCCCACAAAGGAGGGCGGCGAGCACGGCTTTCTTTGCCTCGGGAGTCCGAAACGCCCGCGGGTCTCCGGTGACTGTAGCGATCCCGATCGCCATCAGGACTATGCCGGCTACACCCAGGGCCGAAGGTCGCTCACCCAGAGCCAATACCCCGACCAAGGCGGAAATCAGGGGGCCGGTCCCCCGGGCAATCGGGTAGACCAAAGACAGGTCGCCAAGGCGGTATCCCCATTCGAGCAGAGTGAAGTAGGCGGAGTGCACTATGGCGCTGGCCAGGATCATGCCGATGTTGGCAAAGCCGATAGCCGGCTTCTGGACCACCAGCACCGAGGCCGCCACAGGCAGGTACATGGCTGACGCCAACCCCGCGAAGAGCCAGATGAACGGGAGCCCTCCGCCCGCCTTCTTCGTAAGGAAGTTCCACCCCGAGTGCGCGAACGCTGCGACGAATACAAGTGTTAGAGCGAGTGCGTTCAAGCTGGCGCCCCCTTGTACCCCTCCAACTGCTGAATCTCTACTGCTCTACCTCTCCATGAAGTCCCGTAAATAAGCGGCTATCCTATCCAATCCGGCCTCGACCAGCGCCTTCCCTATCTCCGGCGTCGCCTTGGTCGCGTCGCCCAGCGCGCCGTTTTCAGTACTCTCGTCAAAGAACCGCGCCTCGGAGACCCACGGCCACTTGTTGATCCGCTCCTGAGTCGCCTTAACGATCTTCCCCGGCGTCAGCGCGTCCTTCCTTATTGCCTGGGGATAGAGGTGCATCATGATGGAGACCTCTCCATCGCAGGAATGCCCGTTGGGCTGGGTCTTGACGTGCTCCTCCCAGACATCGTGTACCGCGGCGTAGGGGACCGTCGCGACAGCCGACATGCAGCCCAGCTCGTGCTTTATCCGGTTATTGACGATGGTCAGCACGGGCGTGTTGCCGCCGTGCCCGTTTGCGAAGAAAAACCGCTTGATGCCGTGGGCACGCAGCGAATTCACCATGTCCATGAGAACCGCTATAAGGGTCTCAGGCCGCAGGGTCATCGTCGCGGGGAAGTGCATGTGGTGGCTGGATATCCCTACGGGGACAGGCGGGGCCACAAGGGCGTGGGGGTACAGCCTTTCACCCAACAACTTGGAGAACTCCCTGGATCCGGCCGTATCCATCTCGAAGGTGGCATGAGGACCGTGCTGCTCCGTAGACCCAACGGGGATAATGGCCAGTTTGATCTCGGGCAACGCTGCCTTTACCTCGGGCCAGGTCATGTCGTGCAGGTACAGGCACTTTCTCTCGGCAGGCATTACAAGCACTCCCTTCAACTTGCGTTCAGAACAACTGCGTTCAGAACAACTGACTTCCAGGTAGAAGGAGTGATTTCCTGCCCGGCGAATAGGAGTAAGGCGATTGGGCGGTGGGCAGAACTAGATTCGCCCCCGGCTCTCGGGTGAGAACGTTGGCGGACACAATAGAGCCGGGGGTGCGATTATGCCGAGCAAATCCTCAAGAAGCAGGGCTGGCCAGGACCGACGAAACGAGGCCGGCTGGTACAGGCCATTGACCATGGTCATCGCAATCATCGCGCTGGCGATAGGGACGTACCGGTTCGCGAAACCCGCGCTCTTCGGCGTGGACATGCGCATCGAGGCGGCGCTTACGGGCATCTTGGTGTCCCACGAAAAGGCCCTCACCATACCCGCCGAGGACCTCATGATCCTGTACAACTCAGTCACGTCTGTCGAAGCGTTGCCGTCCCGCCCGCAGCTGAAAAAGATGAACGGCCTCGACGGCTTAAAGACCCTGATAGGCAAGTTCCAGGGCGAGGGGCTGGGAGAAGTCCAGGTCTACGCGCGAAACTACCGCGATCCGGCGACGAAGTTTGTCAAGTTGACGACAACGACAACCACCTACATCCTAACGCCTGCGGACGCCGTTGCCTTCGTGGGGATCGTTCAGTCGCAGATCAAGAAGTAGTCCTAGCGTACGGCCAGGAGCCTCCGGTCGACGTCCGCCACCTCATCCTGCTGGTCCTTCCACCATGAGGGGCTCCTCTGGGCGTTGAGGTCGTCTACCGTCTTCCCCTGCTGTTCCACCCACGTGTAGTACTTCAAGTTGAACCACCTCTGCCGGTTCAGGACAGTCCCTTCCTGCACGTAGTCCAGATTGGCTCCCAAGAATATGGACCGGTGCCGCTTCTGAGCCTCATCCCTGGTCAAGCGGCCAAATCTCTCGGTCATTTGGTCCATCACCGAATGGTACCTGTCGATGCCGTCGGTGAGGACCGTAACCACCGTCTCATCCGGCCCAAGCCGGTAATACCTGGCCGTCTTGATGGCGCCCAGGACGTTGCAGACGCCTGAAATCCCAAACATCGTGGAGAGGTCGCGCACCGTCTCCTCTCCGATCCCGACGGATGGCGACGCCAGGTATTCCTGGCCGGCAGGATCGCTCAAAACCTGCAGCATAAGCTTGCATTCGACGTCGTCCACGCACATGAGGGCATCCATGTTCAGGACATTGTGAATCCACGTAACGTGCTTGTCGCCGATGCCCTGAATGTCGTGGTCGCCGTAGCCATTCTGGTAGAGGGTCGGGCACTGGATGGGTTCCAGCCCAACGGTCCTTGCGCCGGGGAATACCTGCTTGAGCCTGTCCCCTCCAGCGATGGTTCCCCCGGACCCCATAGCCGACACAAACGCGGCGCACCGCCCGTTCCCCACGCCTTTATCCCTTAGCAGGCCCACCAACTCGACCACCGTGTTTCCGGTGACGTAGTAGTGGAACCTGTAGTTGGCCATCGTCTCGAACTGGTTCATGACCCTGACCTTGGGATCTGCTTGGAGCTCCCAGCACTTCTCGTATATCTCCCTGACGCTGGACTCGCAGCCCTTGGTCTTCACGTACCTTGCGCCGTACTGCTCGATGAGCGAAAACCTCTCCCGGCTCATCATCTCAGGCAGGATGACCAGCGTATCGTAACCCATCTTCGGACCGACCCAGGCCCCGCCGATGCCGTAGTTGCCCGTCGAAGGAAACACCAGCGTATTGCGGCCAGGCACCGCTTCACCGCTCAGCTGGGCCTCCATTGTCACTGAATAGGTGGCTCCCACTTTGTGGGAGCCTGATGGGAAATCGCGGCCGTACAGGCAGACGATGTGGCAGTCCACCCCGGTCAGCTCCTTGGGGAGGATGACGTAGAAGGGAACACCTGCGCCGCTTCGGCTGCTTCCACCACTTCCTCGGCTCCACGTTATGTCAAATAGATCCTTACTTGCAGGACCTGTCGTATTCGTGCTCGGATGCAGCATCTCTTCATATGTGGGACCCCAGACAAACATAGTTGACCTCCTCGGTTCCGAATCCCTTCGTCTTGGTTTGCCCCCATTCCTCCCGTAAGCGCCTTGGAACCGTGCTCGACATGGTTCGCTGCTGATCATATGGGCGTCTGAAGGCAGATGTGGTCTGCTCCTAGCCACTTCTGCCGGGAACATGGTTCGCAGGTAGTCACGCCAAATAGTATGGCGCGCCAGTAGCCACTTTCAAAGAGAAAATGGTCCGTCAGTGGTCACGTCTCCCAGGACGTGGTCTGCCCATGGCCACATCAGCGGAAATGGTCCGCCAGCAGCCAGTTTCTTAAAGGAAATGGTTCACCCTTGGCCATATCCCTCAAAAACATGGTTCACCGACAGCCCCACGATTTGGCGTGGTTCGCCCCTAGCCATGTTCGTGTCGAAAATGGGCTATCGGTGAGCGCTACTGTCGCAATGGCTTGACCACGAGGCCCGAACCTACTAAAATTTGGCAAGGGCGCCGAGATAGGAGGTAGCAATTGAAGTCTCCTTGGATTGACGATTTCCTAAAGAAACAAGACGTCATCCCGGTAGCCAAGACAATCTATCTCACAGCTTGCCTCGAGCCCCTATCCATTACCGAGTTGTGCCGGATATCTTCCATGAGCAGGGGTAGGGTCCGTTACCACCTTCAAGCGCTGGCCCGTCAAGGCTGGATCGTCTTGCGGAAAGAGGGCCGACGAGTCCTAGTCCTCCCGACCGCGCCCGATGTCGTGCAGGTCAAGCATGCTAAGATTCTGAAAGCCATGGTGTCCATGGCGTTGTTCAGAGGTGAAGCACAGATGAAAGTGCTGTTGGACGTCCTCGTCGTCTCCCGTTACTTCGTAGAAAACGCGCGGCCTGATTTCCTTCGCAGCCCCGTCACCGGCCTCAATCTTGAGGTGGACCGCCTCTATCCCGATGTAGCCGGGTTTGAGTATGAGGGCGCTCAGCACTCGCGGCCAGCCGTGAAGTTCGGCGGCAAGCCCAAATACGACAACACCAGGGTCAACGACCTTATCAAAGCCGGGATGACTGTTGAGGCCAATATCCAACTGGTCAGGGTGGTGAAGGCCGACCTCACTGTCGAAGGCATGCAGAGGCTCATTCCGGCCTCCATGAAGACTTGGCCCCTGGTGGAGGGGCCGTACCTGCAGGCGATCCGTGAGACTTGCGCCGAGTACATGCAGATGGATACAGGTGAGGAGGATCAGAGAGAATCCCAGTAGGATAGCAGTAGGATAGCAGATTGACAGAGGTGGCAGATTTAGCGGTCAGTCGAACGTAACGGCCCTGCCTGTGTAGATCAGCACTCCATACAGGCAAATGGATGCGACCAGCATCGCCACGATGACCTTGTAGGACCAGTGCTTCAGCAGGTATCCGAGGTTGGCTTTCAGCGGTTGGTCGTGGAAATCCGACCAGTACCTGCGGACACTGGTCCAAAGGGTCTTGTATTGGGGGATGAACAAGAAGGCCAGGCTGACGCCAGCTAGCCGCAACAAGATGCACACCACCTCGCCCGTCTTCCCCGGCAGGACATCGTGTATCAGCGGAAGCGCGGTCCCTAGAAGGTTGGTCGAGGCGTGGGCGGCAATCCCCGGCAGTATTGATCCGGTCTCCAGCACGAAAATGGAGCCGGCAACGGCCATGATGAACGCGCCGGCCCAGCCGAAGGGCGAGTGCCCCAGCGCGAACAGCAGGCTCGGAACCATGATCGCCCAGCCCATGCCAAGTTCGGCCATTGAGGTCATGAAGAAGCCGCGGAAAAGGAGTTCCTCTGCGATTGGGACGAATACCACCGCGAAAGCCATCGTGGCCAGGAGCGTGTCGCCGGGGAGGTCCGGCGAGACAAGTTCGGCCACGTCCCCTAGCCGCCCGCCAGCAAGGAAGTCGGCCCCCTCCAGCAGCAAGGTCTCCAGGCAGCCGAGGCTGATGGCGAAACATGCCGGGAACAGCAGGCCCGACGGCCTGATTGGTCTCAGCCTGAAGGTTTCCTTCACCGAAACAGACCTGCGCCAGATGATATAGAGAGCGATCAGGATCTCGGGCACAACGCTCAGAAGCCGGCTCAAACCCCGCAACTGGCCCGTCATGAGCATCGTCACGACGAACCCCCACACCCAGGCTTTGCCCGCGTCGTAGGAATTCAGGGATTTGGTCATACTTACCATGTTGGACGCGCGCGGGCGGTATCCTGCAAGCGAAAGGGTATCATTTGATAGCACTAAAAAACCGGCAGGTGGATATACCCCAGGTCGGCCGCAGAACTTAGCCGAAAATGCTTCTGCCCCCGGCCGCATCCCTGCTAGAGGGCCGACATGCCGGGGGCAGACCTATTCGCGATTCCAGACATCTAGTCCTTAGGCTTGTCTTCGGGCGCCTCCGGCTTTTGGATAGGCGCCGATTCCTCCGATTCCTCAACCACGGATTCCTCCGCTTCGGCCACCGGCTCCTCGTCCTTCTTGCTCCCGACCCCGCCCCACGGCAGGCTTAAGGGGAACCCATGGGCTAGGGCGCCGCGCCACACGAGGGCGACGACGGCTAAGTTAGCGAAGAGCAGGACGGTGGACGCGATCCGAACCTTAGCCGTTGTCGGGTCCACGTCGGCGCCGGCGAACCAGAGGGAAGATGAGATCAGAAGGGGATATCCCACGAGGATGGTCGACCCTACGTAGGCCATGATGTCGTTCTTGAGCCTGCTTTGCGACCAGTGGCTCCGCACGTCCAGAGCGAAAACGTATCCAAAGAAGACGGGGAGCAGGTAGGGAAGGAAACCCTGGAGGGCGTCCTGCTGGCCGGCCCAGTAGAGGACCAGCTGGGTTGAGTTTCTAACGGCGCTCTCAAAGTAGCAGCCCGCGATAATGAGTCCAATACGATATATGAGTTTCACCGCGACGACCTCCCTTTTCAGACCCTATCATGGTATCACTGGGACACAAGTCAGTCTTGTCGGACGTCAACCACACTATCTTGTCGTCTTTGGCTCGTCGAAGTCGAAGATCTTGCCCATGTCTTCGTCCGCCACGTCGAATGCCACGTCGTAGGGCGACAGCTTCTCCTTGCGCATGAACTCGGGGATGCGATGGCCTTGAGACCCTTGGAGCCAATCACCGCTCCCAACCCGCCGCGTGCCGCGGCCCAGGTGCGGCATAACCGCAGTCGAAGCCATCTTGAACGTCCCGGCGGGTCCATTGAGGATGATAGCGGCGTCGTCTCCGTACTCTGCGTGCAGGACTTTGGCCATCTCATAGGACCCAGGTTGGAGATTTCCGGGGAATCGACGAGACGCGCCTCCGCCCCGCTGACCTCCAGGACGAAAGAGGGGACCTTGTTGACCCCGGACCATCCTTTAACCAGGATTGCCTTGATCCCCAGCCTGCCCAGGTAATCACCCGCGTTGCCGCCCGCATTGGCTTCTTTGATCCCGCCGGTCAGCGGAGACTTAGAGAGCGCCCCCACCATTTCCTCCACGAGTCCCGCTCTTCGGAAACCGACACCGCCTGCGAACCCATGTCGACGGTCATAATCTTCATTGGATGCGCCTCCAATACTTGGTGGCTGAACAATCGGAAGCAGAATGTCATCTCGCAACAGCTTCGCTGCTGCTTGCGACGCAGCAAGAGCTCCGCTAACGCTCTGCTCTTGCCTCGCTGTTGCTTGCGATGCTGCCCGACGATGGTAGAATCCGCTGTCTCACACCCGGTTCCTAGTTTCCACCGTGTCGCCAGTGTCCCCTGCTCAAATCCGTCCACCCCGAGGGCATTGTCGACAATTTCGACGGACTCAGCGTGTTCGCCAGGGTCCTTGGGATCGCCAACAAGAACGACCCGCCGTTCATGGCGCTGTCAAAGATGAAGAGCGCAGGCCTGGTTTCGGACTTCACCATTGGCGATACTGACATGTCCCGGATTGGGGTCGCGAGGATGCTTGCCAAGGCTTTGGGCGTTGAACCCACAACCGGGTTGGATTCATCAGCGTTCCCGTTTGCCGACTTCGGCGCATTTGGGAACGACTACGACCGCGGGATCATGGCAACGCTGTACAACATGGGCATCTTCAAAGGCTACGATGACCATACCTTCCGTCCCGGGGCTACCCTGACCAGAGCTGAGCTCGCCGTCCTGGTCGATCGAATCCTGGGCACAAGGTAAGGGATCAGAACTGGCTTCTAGGCTTTCGACTCTACTCCGGTATACCGGGATAGGGATCCTCTTGAGCGTCCTGGCCGTAGGGCCGTTCCTCAAGGGGCTTTTCTTTTGGACGCAGCTGCTTGGAGCCATAGTCCTCATATCGTTGGGGTTCGGGATGTGGCTCATTGGGCGGCGGATGGGCGGGCTTCCGGGTACCTTCGGAGCACCGGCGTGGCATTCCGTGAAAAAGGATTGGGCGAGCGCCGGCCTGCTTGCCTTGGCGTTATGTTATGGGGTTCAGTTCTTTTGGGCGGACTACCCCCGCGGCAACCTGGACGTGCTCCTGCGGGTAATTACCGCGTGGTTCATCTACGTTATGGTCTCAGCGGAGTCCGGCCCCATCATCCGGCGGGTTTTCGCAACGACAGTGACTTTCGTTGCCTGTTTCGCCGGGCTGGCCGGATATCTTCAGTACCTGGGGGTGTTGGACAAGCTCCCTAGACTGGCCGCCCTGCTCCCGTGGGTACAAATCCCCGGGCAGACCGTCATCGGCAGCTTTGAGTACCACAACGCGACGGCCATCCTTGTGCTCTGCGGCTTCATCCTTGCAGTCGGGCTCGCGGTCGATTTCGCTAGGCCCGTCATGGCCGGCGTCTTCGGAGGGATGGCCACATTCCTGTCGTTGGTGTTCTTCTTCAGCCAGTCCAGGGGGGCGTTCGTCGTCCTGCCGTTCGCCGTGCTTGCGCTCTTGGCCGGGCTCAGTAGCGAACGAAGATGGCTGGCGCTGATGGTCATGGGGACTTCCCTCCTCCCCACGCTGGTCCTCGTCAGGAGGATCGGCGACGCCATCACTGCCCACCACTCGGTGGACGCCGCATGGTGGACGGTCCTTGCCAGCCTGCTGGGGTGCCTTGGGGGACTTTTCATAAACGCGCCACTGCGCTTATCGCCGAAGCTTCGCGTTACGGTCCTGTGCGTGCTTGTGATTGCGGCGCTAGTCGTAACGACCCTGCTTGGCGTCGGCAAACTGTTTCTCCCCAAGCAGGCGGCGAGGTACTCGGAGATAGACATGGAAGGGGCAAGTTCCAGGCTCAGGCTCTACCGGGACGCCGTCAAGGTATTCATGACGGCCCCTTGGGGACGGGGCGGCTGGGGATGGGATCGGGCCTACCGGCCCTTCCAATCCACGGAGTACATCGCCAGGGAAGTCCACAACCACTACCTGCAGGTCGCTGTGGAGGCGGGACTGCCGGGACTCGCAAGTCTGCTTGCGGCGCTTACCGCCCTGCTAGTGAGGGCGTGGAAGAACCGCGGCGAGGCCGGGCCCGGCTGGGCGCTGGCCGCGGCAGGGGTGGCCCTGGCGGGCCATAGCCTTATCGACTTTGACCTGTCCTACGGCTACCTGTGGTTCCTGCTGTGGGCGCTGTTCGCTGCGTCGGCGCGAAGCCCGCGACATTCGTCGAGCAGGCGCAATGGCAGGGCGGCGGTGGTAGGCATCGTCACCCTGGTGACGCTAATCCTAGCAGGTAGTCTCTTCCTGGGTTCCAGGCTCGCGGACCAGATCGCGGACAGCCCCCTCGGCGCTGACCAGGTGCCCCTGGCCCAGCAAGCGGTCAAGTATGACCCATGGAATACGGAGGCCTTGCTGGCCCTGAACACCCGCTCCGGTCTCGAGAGGGCCATCTCCTTGGACCCCAAGAATCCAGAACCACATTGGCAATTGTGCCTTTGGCTCGAGCGAGAGTACGACGCCCAGGGGGCCCTTAAGGAGGCCGAGTCCGCTCTTGCCGTCCGCCCATGGACGCCGGACTACTATTCCAAGGTGGCCGACTTGCGCGGAGCTCTGATGCTGGACTCCCTGACTAAGGATCAGCGAAATGAGACCCTGTCTCTCGCGTCAAACGTCCTTGACCTGCGGGACGAGGTAGCCCGGCGGACCCCCGTCGCCCGGCAACTGAAGTCCTGGATCAGCCCCATTCCCCAGGCCCTTTTCAATCTGAGGTGCGGGCAGGCCCTGTTCCTCTTGGGCCGAGAGAGCGACGCCATCAAGCCTCTCAAGGACGCTACCAAGTCCAAAATCATCAGCCACGAAGCCAGCCTCTGGCTCTACGCCATCTACGACCGGGCCGGCGACAGCAAGTCCAAATTGGCGCTGGAAGGCAACCCTGCGGTGCGCCTGCGCAGCGTCAACCCCTTCTACGCCATAATCCGCGGGTGGTAGGACCTCAAAGCTAGCCGTTTCTGCGTGAGATTTCCCCTGTCGTCCGGCTGTATGTAAGTTTTGGCGGATTTTTACTGCTATCAATTTATAGCACTAAAGTTGGGCCAAATGGACATACACAGGTCCTGGCCGGTATTCCTCCCCCCACCGTTTAAGACTCCGCTGCTTGCAAAGAATATCTCCTGACAGGTACCCAACCTTCAGGAGGTCGATTGCATGGCAGGAAAACTGACTCAGAAGGAAACGACGATGCTACAGGACCAGATTCGGCATGAGGAGGTCTGCATCCGCAAGTACACCGAATATGCGGGGCGTACCGCGGACGCCGCCCTCAGAGGGATGTTCTAC
>JBBDIP010000013.1:0-41591 GCA_040880305.1 Bacillota bacterium | reverse complement strand
CGCGATGAGGCCCAGATTGGCGTCGGACGCCGCGCCGGTAGCCAAAATAGTTGCCTCTGTTACCCTGGGGCTCGCGGCTGCCACCCTGTCCAGGGCGCCGTCGACCAGCACTATGTTCGCCCCCATCGATTGCAGGGCGCGGACCACGCCGGCAAGCTCGCGCGCGTTGCCAGGTCCGACAAGCTCCAGCGGCGACGGCTCCCTGACCCTGCCCAGCACCAAGCGGCCCAGAAGGCCGGGCCTCTCGGATACGTCGGCTATTTCCATGAGCCCGCCCGCTTCGCCCAGCACGCCTTCAGCGGTGGCGACCCAGGAACCCTCGGGCGGCACTACCGACGGTTTGGGCTCGCCGGTGAAGGAATCGGTGTTCTCGCCGTCCCGCCCGCTGGATACCAGCCCGACGGACAGCCCCTTCGCCGACAGCTCATGCGCCAGGTAGTTCATTGTCACGGTCTTGCCCACGTTCTTTGCTGTGCCAACGACCGCGACCGACCTCACGCCGCTTCGCGCCACAAGGTCAGCCAGATTCATCGCTTCACCTCGTCTTGCGCCTTTCAAGCCGCTTATTGCCGACCGGTATCAGGCTCACCTTACTGCCTGCTAGAAGGCCTGCAACGCCAAGCCCCTCCTTGTGATCGCCGCCGCACAAGGCGCACTTGCCGTCCTCGCCGTACTTCTCGCCTGGATCGTATCTGGGCTCGCGGTAAGCGGATATCACGCCCTCGTAGTTGCGGACCACTACAGTGCCCTCACCCATGGTCAGGATGTAGGACGGGTTCAGCGGGATCTTGCCTCCGCCTCCCGGAGCGTCCACTACGTATGTCGGCACCGAGAAACCGGTGGTGTGACCGCGCAGGGACTCCATGATCTCGAGCCCTTCGGAGACGGTCGTCCTGAAGTGGTCCAGGCCCCACGTGAGATCGCACTGGTAGATGTAGTACGGCTTGACCCGGATCCTAGTTAGAGCCCGTACCAGGTCTTTCATCACTACCGGGCAGTTGTTGACGCCGCGCAGCAGGACGCTCTGGTTGCCCAGGGGGATGCCGTGGTCCGCCAGGATGGCGCACGCCGCCGTTGACTCGGGCGTCACCTCCTTGGGATGGTTGAAATGGGTGTTCAGGTAGATCGGGTGATATTTGGCCAGCATTGCAGCAAGTTCGTTGGTCACGCGCTGCGGCATCACCACCGGGATCCGGCTGCCGATGCGGATTATCTCCACGTGGGGGATCTCGCGCACTTTGCGCACGATGCGCTCCAACTGGTCATCGGTGAGTGTCAAGGGGTCGCCGCCCGAGATCAGGACGTCCCGGACCTCCTTGTGGGCGCGGATGTACTCGAAGCCCTGCTCCAACCTCTCGTCTGAGGCGACGGCGTCTGTCACTCCCACTACCCTGCGCCGGGTGCAGTGGCGGCAGTACATGGAACACAGCTCGGTGACCAGGAACAACACTCTGTCGGGATACCGGTGGACCACACCTTCGACCGGGGAGTCAGCTTCTTCGTCAAGCGGGTCCACGGACTCCCAGGGCTTGACCTCGGCTTCAAAGCCCCGCGGGACGGCCTGCAATCTCACCGGGCAGTTCACGTCGTTTGGGTCAATGAGGCTGGCGTAGTAGGGGGTTATGGCCATCCGCACCCGCGTAAGGGCCTTTTCGATCCCGGTCGCCGCCTCTTCGCTTAGAGGGATGACCTGCGATAGGGCCTCTGCGCTCTCGATGCGATGGGTCCACTGCCAGCGCCAATCGTTCCACTGGGCATCTGTCACGTCTTTCCAAAGCGAGATGTCTTTCCAGCCCATGGTCTTTATCTCTACCTCCTCGAAGCTAAAGGATCGGCAGGAAACATGCTTTCGAGTATGGACCTCAGTTTGGGGTCCGCCCGCAGCAGTTCCACGGCGGTCTTGGCGTGGTCAGTCGCGTAACCGTTTCCAATGATGAGCTCCACGTCGGCGCCTGCGCCCTCCGCGCCCAAGGCAGCCGCCGTGAAACTGGTAGCCATTGAGAAGAAGTAGACTTTGCCTCCGTCCCTGGTAGAGAGTATGGAAGCCATCTCGGTGCCGGGGATGTTGACGCAGTTGATGCAAACGTCGACCTTGTTGCCGCCATTTGCCTGCATCGCCGCCTCCATCGTGGCCAGGCCGTCGGTGGCGTCGGCGGCTATCACGACGTCGGCCGCGCCCAGCGTCTTGGCCCTTTCGGACGAGGCCCTTCCGTGGGCAAGGCCGATGACCCGCCCCTTGGGGCCCGCGTTCCGTTTGGCAACCGCGCTGCATATGAGCCCTGATTTGCCCCCTGCCCCGAGGACCAGCACCGAGTCGCCCGGCTTTACCAGACGTGCAGCCTGAGCCGGAGCGCCCGCGACGTCCAGCAGGGCGAGGGCCAGCCTCTCACCCAGGTCGGGCGGGATGACGGCGAACGGCCCCGACTCGAACACCACGGCGGTCCCTTCCACGTCGATCTGATCCTTATCCAGGTAGACTCCCTTGATACGGGTGATGCGGAGCGGGGTGAGCGACAGGGATACCAGCGTGGCAATGAGGTCGCCCTCCTTAGCGCCGTCCTTGCGGGGGGCTTTGGGACCGAACTGTCTCACCGTCCCCAGCAGCATGCCGCCGGACCCGGTGACCGGGTTGTGCATCTTGCCCCGCTTGGCGACTATGTCAAGGACGGTGGCTGCCACGAAGTCCTCCTGCTCTTTCTCCGAGAGACCCTTTGGGCAGGTAGAGAGTATCTGCTTGAAACTGGCGGCGTCGATGTTGAGGGTCCTGACGTCGACCAGCATCTCGTTGTCGTATATCTCGGTCGAACTATCTATCTTCCAGGCTGCCTGCGGCAGTACGCCCGCTGGCTCCAGCACCCTGTGGGCGCCGTAGGGGCATCCGGTTTTGAACATCTTCTGCGATAGCGACATAGATCCACCTCCGGTTCTCACCTCGGATCTAAGCAAGACCCGTGCCACGGATTCCCAAAACCTTCATCCTATACTGCAGTGTCTGCCGAGGAATGCCCAGGACCCTGGACGCGCCGGCGACGGATCTTCCTTCCAGCAGGGCCAACTCAATGGCGTCCCTTTCGCGGTCGCGCAGGGAATCCTTGAGCCGGCGACCCGCGTGAGGGAGCCGGTCGGACGAAGTCCTGCTTTCTTGCCTGAACATGGACGCGGTCGCCAGGATCCCCCTGACCGCCCCCGG
Source organism: Bacillota bacterium (assembly GCA_040880305.1). Taxonomy (GTDB): domain Bacteria; phylum Bacillota; class Sulfobacillia; order Fermentithermobacillales; family Fermentithermobacillaceae; genus JBBDIP01. The sequence continues at coordinate 38,401 of JBBDIP010000013.1, read as the reverse complement.
TAGGTCATCCACTCCCACGACAGGGCCCCTGGCCAGCGTGAGGCTGCCTTCAATGGCATGCTCCATCTCGCGAACATTCCCGGGCCACTCGTAGGCCAAAAAAGAGGCCATGACCTGGGGCGATACAGACCGTGCAGCGCCTGCCCCGGCGTGCTTCTGGAGGAAATGGTCGCAGAGCAGCGGTATGTCCTCGCGCCTTTCCCGCAGCGGCGGCAGGCCGATTTCGACTACAGAAAGTCTGTAGTAAAGGTCGGCGCGCAAGAGTCCGGCCTTCACGGCCTCAGAAGGCTTCATGCTGGTAGAGGCCACGATCCGCACGTCGACCGGCCGCTCCTTGGTGTCGCCCAGCCTCCTCACCTGCTTGTCCTGGATGACCCGCAGCAACTTGGCTTGCAGGCCGAGAGGCATGGAGTCTATCTCGTCGAGGTACAAAGTGCCGCCGGAAGCGATTTCCAGGAGGCCGGGGCGGTCCAACGAACCGGTAAAGCCTCCCCGCACAGTGCCGAAAACCAGGCCTTCAAGCAGGCTCTCAGGGAGGGCTGCGCTGTTCTGCGGGACGAACGGGCCTCTTCCCCGTGACGAGGCGGAATGGATCGCCTGCACCAGCAGCTCCTTGCCGGTGCCGGTCTCGCCCCACACCATGACGCTGGCCCCTCCCCGAGCCACCTGCAGCGCCCTGGCCTTGACTTCTTTCATCGGGGTCGATTCCCCCACGATGTCGTCGACGCGGTATAGCCGCCTTTGAGCAGCGGCTCCAGGCCTCGAGTCCTTGTCCTTCAGCTTCCGCTGCAGGTCGACAATCCTTTCGGCCATCTCCTTCACGCGGGTAATGTCGGTGGAGATCTCGCAAGCGCCAACTACCTTTCCATCAAAGGTGACGGGGTTGGTGAAGTTGACCGTTGTGATCTTCTTGCCCTTGTAGTTGGTGAAGGTCTGCTGCTTCACGGATTGTGGGACGCCTGTCCTGAGCACCCGGATGAGGGTACTGGAGTCCTGGTCAAGCGAAGGAAATACTTCAAGCAGGCGGCGGCCGACCACCTCGGATTCGGATAGTCCGTCCATCTCCGACGCCGCGCGATTGTACACCACGGTCACGCCGCTCTCGTCGACAACGTGAATGCCCTGGTCGACAGCCTCAAGCACTGATATGAGGGAACGCAGTACATCCACCGGCGGCACCGCCTTTGGCGCCGGATCTGCCCAATTCTTGGCGCCGAGGCATAATATTCGGCAGACGCTTGGCCGTATCCTGCCAGCACGTCTGCCGAAAAATGCGGATCGCTACATAGACTCAGGTGCCGAAATCCCGGCAAGCCGGAGCGCGTTCGCCAGGGTTATCTGGGCAAGACGCGCCAGGTAGAGCCTGGAATCCGATAGGTCGCGGTCATCGCCGATTACCCGGCACTTTGTGTAGAAAGAATGGAACGCTGCCGCCAGCTCGGTCATGTAGGTGATGAGCCGGTTGGGCTCCCGCGCCTTTCCTATCTCGTGGATCTCCTCGGGGAAGGCGGCCAGCATCTTCATGAGCGCTATCTCCGATGGGTCCTTGAGCAGGGAGAAGTTGATCTCGTTGGGACCAACCGAGTTGGTCCGGCCCTCCTGTTTGGCCTGGCGGAAAATGCTGGCTATCCTCGCGTGGGCGTACTGGACGTAGAAAACAGGGTTCTCGTTGGACTGCAGCCGCGCCAGGTCCAAGTCAAAGTCCAGGTGGCTCTCGGGAGACCTCATGAGGAAGAAGAACCTGGCGGCGTCCTTCCCGACCTCTTCCAGGAGTTCCCGCATGCTGATGAACTCGCCGCCGCGCTTGGACATCTTGACCGCTTCCCCGCCCCTCACCAGGCGGACCATCTGGACGATCATGACCTCAAGGCACTCCTTGGGGTAGCCCAGGCCCATGAGCCCGGCCCGCAGCCTGCCCTGGTAGCCGTGATGATCGGGGCCCAGGATGTCGATCAAGAGGTCGAAGCCCCGCTGCAACTTGTTCTGGTGATAGGCGAGGTCGGGCACTATATAGGTTACGCTGGCCAACTCGTCGGATTTGACCACAACCCTGTCCTTGTCGTCGCCGAGCTCGGTCGACTTAAACCACACGGCGCCGTCCTTCTGATAGGTGAGGTCCTTGATGCGGAGCATCTCGATGACATTGAGGTAAGCTCCGGAGTCTCGCAGCGACTTCTCGGAGAACCAGGTGTCGAACCGAAGCCCGTACTCCAAGAGCGTCTCGCGCTGGTCCTGCACAATGGTCTCGAGCGCGTGCTTCTTCAAGAAGTCGTGGCGCTCGCCCTCCTCCATGTTGAGCAGGGAATCCCCCTTGACCTCGATGATCTTGCGGGCGATGTCAAGGAGGTAGTCGCCCTTGTAGCCCTTCTCAGGGACTTCGGCTTCCTGCCCCAGCGCCTGCCGGTACCGCGCTTCCAGGGACTCCGCCAGGAGGTCAACCTGATGTCCGGCGTCGTTGATGTAGAACTCCCTCTCGGCCTGGTAACCCGAAGCCTCAAGAAGCGCCGAGATGCAGTCTCCCACCGCAGCTGCACGAGCGTTGACCACGTTCAGGGGTCCCGTGGGATTTGCGCTGACGAACTCGACCAGCACCTTCTTGCCCGCGCCGTAGTTGGTCCTGCCGTAGACCGGACCGTCGGCCCAAATCCGCGACATGGCCGCTTCCAGCCAGGCCGGGTCCAAAAAGAAGTTCAGGAATCCAGGGCCGGCGATATCCACCCGCCGGATGGGGGAATCGTCCATGTCCAGGTGCGTCAACACCATCCCGGCGACGGAACGGCCGTCTGTCTTCATCTGCCTGGCCATGGCCATCGCGACCGACGTCGCGAAGTCGCCCTGATCGGCCTTAGGAGGGATCTCCAGCTTTATCTCGGGGTTGAGGAACGCCGGAAGGTCGCCTTTCTCTTTAGCTTTGGCGATCGCTTTCCCTATACGGTCGGCTATTCCACGCTTGACCCCGCCCAAAACGCTCGAATGATCATCCACCAATGACTCCATCTCCCTTCAACGAGAGCCGCGCAGGAGTAGAAGACACTCCCGCACTATTGCAGCCGCAAGAAGCCCGGTTTGCCCGGTAAAGTCGTACGCCGGAGCGACCTCCACAAGGTCGGCCCCTACTATGTTCTGGCCCTTCAAGAGGCTCAAGGAGTCCAGCATCTCCTGGGAAGTGATGCCGCCGGGTTCCGGCACGCCGGTCCCGGGCGCGAAAGCCGGGTCGACCACGTCAATGTCTATCGAGAGGTAGACCGGACGGCCGCTTAGACGCGGCAGTAGCGCCTGCAGCGGCTCCAACACCCGGTAGAAATGCACTTCGGTCAGCCCTTTTGTCTCCTCGAGTTCCTCTCTTGCCGCGGAGCGGATGCCGAGTTGAAAAAGCCTGCCCTCTCCAAGCAGGTCCACTATCCTCCTCATGACGGTCCCGTGGGAGTACTTGGTCCCGGTGAACTCCTGCCTAAGGTCGGCGTGAGCGTCCATCTGCACGACCGTGAGGTCGGGATGCACCTCCAGCATTGACTGGACCAGGGGTAGAGTGAGGAGGTGCTCTCCGCCCACCGCCATGAACTTCTTTCCCTTAGCAAGAACATCCTTTGATGCCAACCTAATGACTTCTAGCGCGCCCGTGACGGAGCCCATCGGGAGCGAAAGGTCGCCCAGGTCGATGTGGTCGGACGGGACCAGCGACTGCTTTTGGCGGAGCGAGTACAGCTCAAGCGGGTGGGAAGCCTCGCGGGCCGCGGCGGGACCAAACCTTGTCCCAGGACGGAACGAGGTTGTCTCGTCTAGAGGGACTCCAAAGATCGCGATGGGAGCAGCGTCGTCGGTGGATGACCACATGAACCGGTCCGTGTGGTTCCATGAAAAGGAACTCAAGGCCAAATCGATATCCCTCCAGGTAATGTTCCCTGCTTCATACATGCTTCATAGATGGGCTGTTAAGATCTCGCGAGATCGCGTTCGACTTTCGGGCCAAGCGCGAAGGACTTCTCGTGGATCGCCGGCGAGTAATAGCGAAGCCCCCAGCTCTCGCGAGGCTCTCGTGCCGGTTTCTTGGGATCGGGGCCCAGCGACGCGCAGGTGAAGCTCCACCACCCGCCCGGATAGGTCGGGACCGGCGCGGTGTACAAATCGGCGATGGGGAAGACCCGTTTGATTTTGTGGAAGATCTCCTTCACCACTAGCGGCATCAGTATTGGGTTTTCGGTCTGGGCTGAGAGGACGCCGCCCGGGCGAAGCGCCCGCCTTACATTGCGGTAAAACTCCTCGGTGAACAGCGACTCGCCGGGCCCAACCGGGTCGGTGGAGTCGACTATTATCGCATCGTACTCCTCCCTGGCCTTCTCGACAAAGGCCAGTCCGTCACCTATCACCACGTTGGCCCTGGGATCCGAAAAGCCCTGGTTCCACTGTGGAAGGTAGTTCTTGGACGCCTCGACCACGTCGCCGTCTATATCCACCAAGGTGGCCTCTTTTACCGACGGATGCCGGAGGGCCTCTCTGAGCGAGCCGCCATCTCCGCCGCCGATAATGAGGACCCTCTCAGGGTTGGGGTGGCAGAACAAAGGCACGTGGACCAGGCTTTCGTGGTATATGTACTCATCTATCTCGGTCGTCTGAATGACATCGTCCAAGGTCAAAATCCTGCCCAGCTGCTCCGTGTCGTAGATGGCTAGGTCCTGGAACCTGGTCTTCTTCGTGAATACTATGGACTTTACCCGCACCGAGAACTTGAGTCCGCTTAGCCATTCTTCGGTAAACCAGAGTTCCAATAGCAGCACCCTCCCGATCCTTAGGCGGTCTTGGAAATGTCGAACGCATTATATCAAATACAGGTATTGGACAAAACATAGAGGAAACGGGGCATTTCCGCCGCGGGAGGGCGCGTCTTGCCGGGAGCGCACGAAGTGAAGGGCAAAGGTAAGCAGCCTTTGGTAGCGAGGCTGCGGCGGATGAGGTCCAAGGACGCCGCTCTTCTCATACTCAAAGCGGGCGTCCTCGCCGGCCTCGTCCTTACGCTGATATTCCTCTCCCTGGTCATCTTCCTGCCCCTTCCCGTGAACAAGGTGCCCCAAAGCACCCAAGTGCTCGACGTGAAGGGCCGGCCAATATCTTCTGTGTTCGTCGAGGACAGAATTGTCGTCCCGGGGAGCGACATGCCCGAGCACCTCAGAAAGGCCGTCGTCGCCGTAGAGGACAAGAGATTCTACACCCACCACGGCTTCGACCCCGAAGCGTTTGCGCGCGCCGTCATCCGCGACATCCGCGCGCGGGCGTACGTAGAGGGCGGCAGCACCCTCACGCAGCAACTGGCCAAGAACCTCTTTCTTACCCAGGAGAAAACCCTAACCCGCAAGTTCGTCGAGCTCGCCTACACCCTCAAGATGGAGATGCGGTACACCAAAGACGAGATCCTCACTATGTACGTGAACCAGATCTACTGGGGGCACGGGACCTGGGGCTGCGAGGTCGCGTCCAGAACCTACTTCGGCAAGCCGGCCAAGGAGCTCACGCTCTCGCAGTGCGCCCTGCTGGCGGGCCTTATCAGGAGTCCTGAGTACTACTCCCCCTACGCCGACAAGGCGCGAGCCGTCACCCGGCGCGACCTGGTCCTGGACCTAATGACCGAGCAGGGGTACATCACCGCCGACCAGAGGGACGCCGCCAAGGCCGAACCCGTCACCGTCACGGGACTGCCCAAGAGCGTAGCGCCCTATTTCGTAAGCTACGTCATCCAGCAGGTACGGGAGAGGCACCCCGACATCGGGCAGCAGATCGCCAGGGGCGGGTATCAGATCTACACCACGCTGGACCTGGACATGCAAAAGGCCGCGGAGGAGGCGTTTGCCGCCTATATACCCCCCGGCGCCAAGGACGCCCAGGGGATCACGCAGCCTCAAGGCGCTCTGGTCGCTATCGAACCGGCCACAGGCCACGTGAAGGCCATGGTGGGTGGGCGGGACTGGGAAGAGACTCAGCTGAACCGCGCCTACCAGGTCCACCGCCAGCCGGGTTCGGCGTTCAAGATATTCCTTTACGCCGCGGTGCTGGATACAAGGCACCCGGTTACCGAGTTGAAGGTATGCGAACCTGTAACTTACGGGGGAGCGACGGCGGGCGAAAACTACAGGCCGGTCGACTACGGGAGCCGGCCGTATCACTACTATCCTCTCAACATCCGTCAGGCAGTGACGGTGTCGGACAACGTGGTCGCCACCAAGTGGGCGCAGGAGGTGGGCCCCGCGACGATTGTCGACTACGCCCGGCGGATGGGAATAAAGAGCCCGCTCCAGGCCGACATCCCGCTGGCGCTGGGCGCATCCGACGTGGTCCCTTTGGACATGGCGGTGGCCGCCGCGACTCTCTCCGCGGGAGGGATCCGGCCTGAGCCCGTGTCGATCCTGCGGATGGTGGACGCCCGCGGCCTTGTGATCGAAGAGAACCGGGTGAAAAGAACGACAGTCCTGGACGCCGGCACCGCCTACGTCCTCACCAGCTGCCTGAGGTCAGTCCTGAGCCCATACGGGACCGGGGCCGGGCTAAAGGCCTGGCTTGGCGACAGGCCAGCCGCGGGCAAGACGGGGACCACCGACGACGAGCTTGAGGCCTGGTTCGTGGGATATACCAGGGAGCTGGCATGCGCTGTGTACGTGGGGTGGGACCACCGCGAGAAGTCGCTGCCCGGCACGGGAGGCGGCGTCGCGGGACCCATCTGGGCGGACTTCATGGGCACCGCGCTGCAAGACGCCCCCATGAAGGAGTGGACCGTCCCCTCCAACGTCACCTGGGCCGAGGTGTGCGACGAGACTAACCTCCTGGCCGGACCCGGCTGCCTATCCAGGCACTACGAGGTGTTCCTGCGGGACGTCCTTCCGCCGGCGGACACCGGCCAGGCCTGGCAGCACGGAGCCCCAACAGGGGACCTGCTCCGGGGCTTAGTCCTTCCCGAGACTGTCTCCCCGGGAACCCCCGGCACCTCCGGTACCCCCGGCACCGCATACTCCGAGAACGCGCCGCCAGGCTCGGTGGCCGTCAAGGTGCCAATCATAGTACCTGAAGAAGCGTCAATCCCCGGGCTCATCCCCCGCGCACAGCCTATCCAACCGGTGCAACCGCCCGCCGGGCCGGAGACGCCCTTCCCTCTGCCCGGCTTCGACGACCTGTGGCGAAGGCTCTTCCCGAATGGGTTGCCGGAGTCACCCAGGTAGACCCGTCCACCCCTGCGTGGCTGTTCAGCGACTACTTGCTGGCCAAGCCCAGCGTCACTTCCACCGCAATCTCCTGCGTTCCACGCATCACCTTCAGCTGCACCTTATCACCAGGAGATCTCTCGGCGAGGAGGGCCCGGAGAGTGCTGACTGTGTTCACTTCTATCCCGTCCATCGATACGATGACGTCGCCCTGTCGAAGCCCGGCCTTCTGGGCGGGAGACCCGGTGACGCTCGAGATGTACGCGCCATAGTCGACCGACAGAGAGTATTGCTGAGCCGCCGCGGCAGCATCGGCCAGCGTGACGCCGATCTGGGCGCGCCTGACGCTACCGGTCAAGATGATCTCATCGGCCGCGCGGGCCACCATGTTGGAGGGGATAGCAAAGCCCATACCCTCGACGTCAGTGGTTATCAGCTTCAGAGAGTTGAGCCCGATGACCTCGCCCTTCGCGTTGACCAGCGGGCCACCGCTGTTGCCGGGGTTGATGACTGCGTCGGTCTGGATGAGCCGGACAGAGGCTTCCTCGCTTATGTCAACCACGCGGTTCAGCCCGGAGACTACACCCGAGGTCACCGTGCGACTGAAGTCCATCCCGAGCGGGTTGCCTATGGCAACCGCCAGTTCTCCAGGGCGGAGTTGGTCCGAGTTCCCGAACACGCCGGTTGGAAGCCCGGTGGCGTCGATCTTGATTACTGCAAGGTCAGTCCTGGCGTCGGTCCCCACGACTTTGGCCTTCATTGTCCTGCCGTCAACCAGGTAGACCGTAAGACCTTTCTGACCTTCTACCACGTGGTTGTTGGTGACGATGTAGCCATCGGACGTGACGATGAGACCGGACCCTGACGTATCCCGCGAGTACTCCCGGCCGAAGAAATCGTAGACGCCGCCCTGCTGGTTCACTATGCCGACCACCGCGGGGCTGACCTTTTCGGCGACCGCCGCGACGATCTGCCACGGGTCGCCGTCGAAGGACAGCGGCGTTGCCTGAGTCTGCCCGCCGGACTGGGTTGTCTGGATGCGTCCCGGCGCCGACAAAGCGATGAACCCGGCCCTGGACAGAAGGACTTGAGGCGCGATGCCTATGACCAGGAACCCGCCTATGACCGCTCCTACCAGGCCCACCAGGAGGTATGACATCAGTCCGCGGCCGCCGTTCTTGCGCGCTCTGGGCGGCGGGGACTGGGAAGGAGGCTCAGCAGTGTCGGGCTCCACGGGCTGGCCGGTGGTTTTCTCGTCATTTTCGTTATCTATTGAGACGACCTCCCCCGAAGGCAGTTGCGCTTCTGTTTAGATCCTACGACTATCAGAAGGCATAGGTCTATACGCTGGGGGTTCGCAAAGGGGCATTTAACGAATTGTTAAAAGGTTAGGCGGATGGTGCGTGACCGGTGAGACACCTTACCCTTCAGTAACCTTCACATCCGCCCCGAGGGCGGCGAGCTTCTCGTCGATGATCTCGTAGCCGCGCTGCACAATATCGAGCCCGTAGACTTCGCTGGTGCCGTAGGCCGACAGTCCGGCCAGCACCAACGCCGCTCCGGCGCGCAGGTCATTGACCTTCACCGGGGCTCCGACCAGGCGTTTCACGCCCTCGACGATGGCTGTCTTGCCTTCCACCTTGATGCGGCCGCCCATCTTGACCAGTTCGCCGACAAACCCAAGCCGGTTCTCGTAGACCGACTCCTGGACGACGCTCACTCCGTCGGCCAAGGCCAATACCGAGACCAGGGGCTGCTGGGCGTCGGTGGGAAAACCGGGGTAGGGCAGGGTTTTGACGTTTAGCGGCTTCGGGCGCCTAGGGCCGACAACGTGAATGTAGTCGGCGTTCTCGTCAATCAGGGCGCCGGCTTCGCGCAGCTTGGCGGTCACCGGCTCCAGGTGCTTGGTGATGACGTTCTTCAAGAGGACGTCCCCGCCGGTCCCGACCGCCGCCATCATGTAGGTGGCGGCCTCCATATCGTCGGGGATGATCGAGTGGAAGGTCCCGGTCATCTTCCTCCCCCCGCGGACCCGCACCACGTCAGTGCCTGCTCCAAGGACTCTCGCGCCCATAGCGTTAAGGAAGATGGCTAGGTCGACAACATGAGGCTCCTTGGCGGCGTTCTCAATTATGGTGGTACCTTCGGCATGAGTGGCCGCCAACATGATGTTGATGGTGGCTCCGACGCTGGGGATGTCCAAGTAGATATTGGCGCCTTTCAGCCCGTTGGGTGCGTAGAGTTTCACCACGCCTCCCTCGACAGCCACCTCGGACCCCATGGCTCGAAAACCCTTCAAATGCTGGTCGATGGGGCGTGGACCTATGTCGCACCCGCCCGGCAGACCCACCTCGGCTCTTCCGAACTTCGCGAGCAGGACTCCCATCAGGTAATAGGACGCCCTCAGTTTGCGGACCAACTCGTAAGGAGCAACGTGGGACCGGAAGCCGTTTGGGGTGACCTCCATCGTAGTGCTGTTGGCGTCGACGGTGACGCCAAGGTCCTTGAGTATCTGAGCAAACACGCGGACATCGTCGATCCGCGGCAGGTTCTCCAGGCTACTGGTACCCTCGCCTAGCAGGGCGGCAGGCACGATCGCCACGGAAGAATTCTTGGAGCCGCCAACTGTGACCTCGCCCCGTAGAGGCTTTCTTCCCTTAACGACCAGTTTGGACATTGGACGCTCCCCCGCCGAACAGCTTTCCCTGCTACAAATACGGTACGCCCGGCATTATTCCTGCCCCGAAATGGCCAGAAGATCCTGGCATCTGACAGGTGTTGCGCGTAGTGAGGGGGTTACTTGTAGAAGGACAGCGGGTTTCTTGTACCCCCACCCTCGTGCACCTCAAAGTGGAGGTGAGGACCGGTGGAGTTCCCGGTGGAACCGACGTACCCGATGACGTCCCCCTTGGATACTGTATCCCCGACGCTCACGGCGAACTTGCTTAAGTGACCGTACCAGGTCTCTTTGCCGCCTCCGTGATCGATCTCGACGAGATAGCCGTATCCACCGTTCCACCCGGCGAAGCTGATCATGCCTGCGTCCGCGGCCACTATCTTGGTACCCGTGCTGGCGGCGATGTCGATACCCTGATGAAAAGCGCCCCAGCGCCAGCCGTAGTACGAGCTAATCGTTCCCTGGACGGGCCAGGCCATCTGGCCGGAACCCATCGTAGGCACCTGCTTGGATCCGCGCAGTATCTTGCGGGTGACCGGGTAAGAGAGGATTCTCTCTGACATCGTGACCCTGGAGACCTCTTTGCCGTTCTCGCGGGTGATCTCCTGGGTAACTTCTCTTTGGCCGCTGCGGCCCGGCTGGCTCACCGATTCTTGCCAGGGCCACAGGTCACTATCGTTTGAGACTTCGACCGCGTAGGGAATCGCTACCGTGTAGGTGACGATCTCTTTGGATGCCACGGTCACGTAGGGGTCAGCTACCACTAAGTTGAGACTCTGGCCTTCTCGAATGAAGTCGCCGTCAGCGACTTCGGGATTGGCTTTCAAAAGGTCGTCCAAGGACATCTGGTTTGCGCTGGCGATGGCCCAGAGCGAATCGCCCCGCTGGACGACGTAGTTCAGGATCTTGTCTGTGCCACGGCTTAGGATCCGGACGGCCTCGTCTCTCTTGCGGAAAATGGCACTGGAGACTTCCTTCTGCTTAATTCCCACATCTTCTCTGATGAACACGTCTTCCACCGTTGCATGCTCGGAGGAGAGGATCGCCTGGATGTAGACGGCGCGAAGGTCCGACACAACCCCGCGCGCCTCTTCCTCGGTGGCAAGAGCGACCACGTCCTGGCCGTTCACAGTGATGACGTGTCCCTTGGCAAGTAAGCACACGCTTTGGCGCAGCGCGTCGGCCATCTCATCGGGCATAAGGGTTTTGAGCTCCTTATCCTTGGTGGGCTCGATGGTCACCTCACTGACCATCGTAATCTCTGCGCCAACCTGAGCAGCTTCGGCTTCGCAGATGCTGGCGAGGATACTCTTGTAGATCTCTCTATCCCGGGTTACTCCCAACGCCACGCCGTCGACCTTCACCACAAATGTGCCTTTGGCAGTAACGCCCTTGATAGTGAGGACGGCAAGCAGGCTAAAAACAAGCATAAAGAGGATATTCCTGCGGTAGTTGAGTCTGCCGGACGAGCCAGGTCGGGTGACTCTCCTAATGCCCAGTTGTATCCTCCGATACCTATCCCGGTTGAGCTTCTTATGCTGGGTATTGATTCTAAGGCCAGCCATCGGCAACGGCACCTCGGTAGTTTGGGATGTCTTCCTATTCCATCTATCGTAGGCACAAACAGCTTGTACACGGCCCCGGACAACTTCCACAGTATTGCCAGAACAAGCGGGTTGTAGCCAAGACATGATATTCTATCCTGCGTTTTAGATTTCCTGCCGCATATCCTTCAAGACTTGCGCATATAGCGCATATTCCAATCGGGTCGTCATGATGCGACATGAAACCTGGTCAGGCTCATTTAGCGGGTTGCCTGCGGCGATCGCGCGGGCGTGACACCCTCCTCCACAGAGATACCGCGCCCAGCAGGCCGAACACGCCGGCTTGTGGGGAACGCGCGCGTCGCGGAAGCGCTTTTGGATGTCGAACCGGCTGATACCGAATCTTATGTTACCTAGGAGGTATTCCTCTTTTCCGACCAGCTGGTGGCACGGGTACACATCGCCGGTGGGGGTGACCGCTATGTACTCGTAACCTGCGCCGCAGCCTGTGATGCGGCGCTCCCGGCAGAGGCCGCCGGTCAATCCCAGGTTGAAGTGGTAAAACTCGAAGGGGTCGCCTTTCGCGGCGCATTGGGCCCAGAAATGGGCTGTCCTAAGATACGAGTCCCTGACCTGCTGAAGGTCTTCTTCCCCCACGGAGCAGCCGTCGTCGCCTTCGCCCACGGCAGGCTCCAGCGACAGCCTGCGGAACCCCTGGTCGTACAGGTAGCGGATGTCCTGGTCGAAGTCCAGGTTCGCCCGCGTGTAGGTCCCGCGCAAGTAGTAGTCTCGACCGCCGCGGGATGCCGCCGCCCTGAAGGCCTTGTCCACGACAAGCGCATGGCTGGGCCGCCCATCGCGGAACCTTCGGGTCGCGTCGTGAACCTGCGGTCTGCCGTCGACGCTCAGTATGAGGCTTATGTTCTCGCGATTGAGGAAATCCAACTTGGGGTCGTCGAGCAGGGTACAGTTGGTGGTGAGGGTGAAGCGGAACTCCTTGCCGCGCTCCCTGCCTTTCTGCCGGGCGTAGCCAACTACTTCCTTGACTACGGCGAACGCCATGAGCGGTTCGCCGCCAAAGAAGTCGACATCCAGGTACTTTCGCCCCTTGGATGCGGCGATGAGGAAGTCGACGGCTGCGAGACCAGTCTCCTTGTCCATGAGGTGAGGCTGGCCTCCAAAGGCTCCTTGAGACGCGAAGCAGTAGGCGCAGGCCAGGTTGCAGTCGTGGGCGACGTCGAGGCACATGGCTTTGACTCCGGCTTCTATCGCGCCGGAGTCTTCATCCTCGCGCAGGGCGGCCTCAATCGTGGAGTCTTGCGTGAAGAGCGTCTTCCCTGCCAGATAGCGGAGTTCGGCCCAGGAGTCCCGCACGTCGTCCGGAGCGTATCCTCCAAGGTCAGCCAGGAGCTCGGCTGGCGCCTCGTCTCCGCGCTCTCCCGTGTGGCCGAGCGCCCATTCCAGTACGTCCCGCCCAACGGGACTGAGCCTATGCAGAGCCCCTGACGCTCCATCATAGGCCAGGTCGGTCCCGTCTATGGAGAATAGGTGGATGTCGCCGGTCGCCTTCCCTACTTCTCGGGACAAGGTTGATTCGAGACTGTGCAGGAAGTCTTGCAGGCTGACTGGCACGAAGCCTGGCAGGATTCACAGGTAGGATTCTCCTTCTTCCAGTCGGGGACAATTGCGGGGACAATATGCTTCAAAGCGGTCTTCCCATCGATTACCTCGGTCACAATAAGTCTCCTCTCAAAAAGGGCCATGCGCTTGCGTTTGAGTCAAATATGATTATATGGGAGAGCGCCGGGATATCAACACCATAATTGCCTATCCCCTGCCTAACAGGTATAATTCGGTTACGCGATCCAGTAGAATGAAGGCGAGGAGGATGTCTCCAGGTTGCGCCTCTATCTTTTGTCGCAGAAACGAGTACGCGCCTATGTCCTGTGGATGTCATTCATCCTCATAGGGATAGCCGTGGGTTTGTTCAGGACCCCTCCTCCAACGATAGAGCCTGAGCTTCCCGAAACGATATCCGCCGAGAAGATCGCCGCAGGCGCTCGGAGCCTCGGGATACCGGGCAAAGAGGACCCCGCAACTGCGCAAGCAAGCCTGGTTACATATACGGTGCAGTCCGGAGACACTCTCACCTCTATAGCCCAAGCCTTCAACACCAGCGCTGACTCGATAGCCTACATGAACGACCTTACGTCCCCCGACCGCATCAGCGTCGGTAAGGAGATTTCGGTCCTGGCCAACGCCACCGGCGCCGTCGTCAAAGTGGCCAGGGGCGATACTCTCTGGGACATCGGTAGAAGGTACGGGGTCACGGTCGCCGACATCGAGCGGGCCAACAGCCTGAGTAGCGCCGAAGACATCCAGGTAGGTGAGACGCTAATCTTGCTCGGGGCTACGTCGGGGGCTCGCCCGGCCCAGACCACATCACGGTCATCCATCTTCATCTGGCCCGCCAACGGTCCTGTCAGCAGCGCGTTCGGTTGGCGGACCCACCCCATCTCGGGCGAAAGGCTATCCCACGAGGGCATCGATATCGTGGCTCCCTCATGGAGCAAAGTCTACGCCGCCGGCTCAGGCGAGGTTGAGTTCTGCGGCTGGTACGGCGGCTACGGACGGCTCATCATCATAGACCACGGGGACAGTATCGAGACGCGGTACGGCCACCTATCGGGGTATGAGGTCGAAGAGGGCGTCCACGTTTCCGGCGGCGATCTCATAGGCTACGTCGGGTCCTCAGGCAGCGCGACAGGGCCGCACCTCCACTTCGAGGTCCGCAGGAGCGATGAGCCCGTAAACCCCAGGAACTACCTCCCATAGGTTCACAGGCCCGTCAGACCAGATATTTGACCGCTAGAAGCAGGGCCGCCCCAGGCAAGCCGAATATGCCGACGGTCATCGCCGATATCAGGTTCAGCCCCAGGTGGAACCCGACAAACCCTCCGGCCACATTCACGGCCCAAATGAGGCAGAAGGCCACGGCCGAACGCATGAGCATCCGCCCAAGGTCCGTTATGGGACGCGAGAGCGCCTTCAAGAGGTAGAAACCAACAACTCCTGCTACACCAACGCCTAGGATGAGGTTTATGTCCACGCGCATCCCTCCGGCAAATGGGTATGAGACGCGCATGGCAGATATTACCTAGAATTCGGAGACGGCCTCCCAGGGTGCGATGATCGTTCGTAGGCGGCACGGACTCTCTTTAGGAAGTAGGAGTACTTCCTCCTCGCGGCTTCCATGAGGAAGATAGACTCGTCTATGATCTCGAGCTCAACAGCCTCGCTAAAGCACGAGCGCGCGACATCGAATTCCTGCTGGGCCAATCTAAGGGCGGCGAGGTACTTCTCCCTCTCCAGGGTCTCCGCCGTGGCCCGGGCCTTCCGCATCTGCATTTGCCAAGTTCTCCCCTATTAGTACATGTTTACTCCAATCTGTATGGAGACGCCACAGAATAGAGTATGAACCTGAATTGGTAAATTTATGCAGCGTACAGGCGCTGCAATACTAGGGGATCTCGCGGCGCGCCTCGAGGGACTTGGCCAGCGTCACTTCGTCGGCGTAGTCCAGGTCGGCCCCAAACGGCAACCCTCTCGCCAGTCGAGTCACCCTTATTCCAGTGGACTTCAACACCTTGGCGAGGTAAAGAGCGGTGGTTTCACCGTCGATGTCCGGGTTCGTGGCTAGGATAATCTCATGCACCTTGCCCTTCGGGCCCTGGACGCGGCTGAGCAGTTCGCGAACGCGGATTTCCTCCGGTCCGATGCCCTTGAGCGGCTCAATGCACCCGTGCAAGACGTGATAGAGCCCGCGGAATCCGCCTGCTCTCTCGATAGCGAGCACGTCTTTGGGGTACGCGACTACGCAGATGATGCTTTCGTCTCTCTTGGCGTCGCTGCAGACCCCGCAAGGATCCACATCGGTCAGATTCCCGCAGACAGAGCAGTAGCCTACCTTGTCCCTGGCCTCTTCCAGCGCAAAGATGAGTTTATTCATTGTCTCTTTGCCGGAAACTACCAGGTGGAACGCCAAGCGCTGCGCTGTCTTGGGCCCTACGCCCGGGAGCTTGCGCAGTTCTTCCGCGAGATGAGATATGGCCGCGGGGATTACAGGCATGGGAATCTAGAACTTGAAAGGCACGTTGGGAGCGCCCGTGACCTTGCCCATTTCCTCACTGGACGTCTCCTGGGCCTTGGCGATCGCCGCGTTGACTGCGGCCACGATAAGGTCCTGGAGCATGTCGACGTCGTCGGGGTCGACGACTTCCCTTTGTATCTCAACCGATTTCAGCTGCATGCCGCACGTGATGACGGCCTTAACCATGCCGCCCCCGGCCGTGCCCTCGACGGTCTTCTCCGCAAGCTCCTCCTGGATCCGCTGCATCTCGCCCTGGAGCTTCTGGGCCTCTTTCATGAGCTTCTGCATGTCGAAGCCGCCCTGACCCGGGAATTTCGGCATATTCGCTTCCTCCTAGGAAACCACTTTACCGTCAACTATACTTATTGCAGCTTTGACCAGGGGATGCAAATCCCGCGTGCTGCTACCGGCCCAATCGTCGTTGCCTCCGACGCCGCTCCCACCGTTACCGTTGCTGCCATTGCCGTTACCGCCGCCTTCCCCGTGGCGGCCCCCGTCGTTGGGGTCAAGGTCAGAGACGACGACCTTGATGTCGAACTTCCGCTTCACGATCCTATTAAGGTACTGCTCAACCACGCTTTTGTTGTCGGGGACCATGATCTGCTCCATGTGGGTCCCATACCTATGGGGATAGGCTAGGACCAGCCTCTTGCCCTCCTCGACTCTAACCGGACTTGCCGGCATCAGATACGCTCGGGCCATAACCCTCTTGCCCTGAGCGAGAGAATCAAGGAGTTTGGGCCAAGCAGCCTTTACGGCGTCCAGGAGGTCCTCCTCGGGTTGGGCCGGCGACGCGGACGCTGAGAGCGGCGGAGGCGTGTCCGTCGGAGGGGCGGCATCTGACGGCTGAGCCTGAGTGACCGGGGGCGACTTCGGTTGGGCCTGTGATTGGGGCGCTTGCCGAGGGGCTTGCTGAGCCGCTAGTTGAGGCGGATGCGGCGGAATCGCCGCGGGTCGCGCGACGCCGGGCCTCTCCTCTTCGCCTCCAAGGAACAGACCTAGCAGCGCCATTTCCACCGCGAGTCGCGGGTCGCCCTGGTTCTTGATATCCACCGCGGCCCTTGAAGTAGCCTCCAGCGTCGCGATCAAAACCGAGGGGGAAAACGCCTTCGCGAGAGTCCCCATCTCGGCCAGTTCTTCTTGGGGACGGCCAACGTCGGCAACTCTGCCGCCGGACCGTATTAAGAGAAGATCCCGGGCAAACTCGGCGATTTCCTCGCAGAACTCTCCCATGTCCTTCCCACGGTCCGAAGACTCCTGGGTCACGCCAAGCAGCGTGTTCACATCCCGCTGAGAGACCGCCCGGAACAGACGCATCATGGATTCGGTCGATGTCTCCCCGAGTATTTCCCGGACATCTTCGAAGCAAACCCGGCCCTCGCCATACGTGAGGCACAGGTCGAGGATAGAAAGCGCGTCGCGCATAGAGCCTTTAGCAGCCCGGGCTATTGTCCGCAGGGCGTTCTTCTCCCAAGTGACCGGCGTCGCCGGCTCTTTAGTGAAGCCGGGGAGGCCGTCCTGTTGTTTCTCCGGCGGACTAGCCAGGGAGGTCAGGATCTTCTCGAGCTGTCCCTCGATATCGGGTATGGACAGCCGCCTGAAGTCTAGCCGCTGGCAGCGGGATGTTATCGTAAGCGGTATCTTGTGGGGCGCGGTTGTTGCCATCACGAAAATGACGTGCTCCGGCGGCTCCTCCAAAGTCTTGAGCAGTGCGTTGAATGCCTCTTGCGTCAGCATGTGGACTTCGTCGATTATGTAAACTTTGAATCGGCCCATTACCGGGACATATCTTACGCTTTCACGCAGGCTCCTTATCTCGTCTATCCCGCGGTTGGAGGCGGCGTCTATCTCGATGACATCCACAGAACTGCCCTCGCTGATGGAAACGCAGGTCCGGCACTTGTTGCAGGGTTCTGACGCCGATCGGCTCTCACAGTTGACCGCCTTGGCCAAAAGCCTCGCTACAGTGGTCTTGCCTGTCCCGCGCGGGCCAGAGAACAGGTAGGCGTGAGAAACCTTGCCTTCTGAAAGCGCATTCTTCAGTATGCGGACGACAGGTTTCTGGTCGACCACGTCCTCCCACCTGGCGGGACGCCAGACACGGTACAAGGCGACGTATGACAATTGGCTACCTCCTGTTTGGCAGAACCCAATTGTGAGATTCGACGAATGGTAGCGCATCGCCTTCAGCCACGCGACCACTTTGGCCTGCTGGCAGTCACAAGAAGCAGGAGGGACGCTGGCGACGCCGCTATTTTGGCTTCGCCGAGTCTCCTGCTATTGCTTCGCAGTAATTGGCCGTGCACCTTCCTTGACCGTCCTCCCCGGGCGGTGTCAGCGCAGCTGGCTCCGGCCAGGAGACCCTGCGGCACATGAGAAGATTCGCTTACCGCTGCTTCCTTCCGGACCTGACGGATTTCACGAGATCCCATTGCGCAGGACCCAACCTTCAACGCTGCTCACGCTGGCCTGACCCCAAAAAGGAACGGCCGCAGATAGGCTTCAACCCCGCTATAGCGGATTGCGGGTTACAGGGCACCGCTACCTCCCCGTTTAGCACGGCCAAACTCGATAAACTTTTGGCGGAGGGGGTGGGATTTGAACCCACGATACAGTTTCCCGTATACACGCTCTCCAGGCGTGCTCCTTAAGCCGCTCGGACACCCCTCCGCTTGCCTTGGTCAACCAAACTTCATGAATCTCTCGCAAGTTGTGGCGGAGGGGGTGGGATTCGAACCCACGAGGCGCGTTAACGCCTACTCGCTTTCGAGGCGAGCTCGTTCAACCGCTCCGACACCCCTCCGGACCCGGCCTTTAGACCCGGCCGTCTCCCCTTGCTTCCCTTAGCTCCTTACGGAGCTCCACAAAGAATACATCCAGGAGGGAAGCACACTCTTGCTCTCTGACACCGAACGTGAGGTTCACGCGGTGGTTCAATCTTTGGTCCTGAACCAAGTCCATCAAAGACCCGCACGCTCCGGCCCTCGGATCCCTCGTCCCTAGCACGAGGTTGGGAATCCTGGACATCACGATGGCGCCGGCGCACATGGGACACGGTTCAAGGGTCACGTACATGGTGGCTTCGAGGACCCGCCAGCTGCCCTCGTGCTCGGCTGCCTGGCGGATAGCCATCATCTCCGCATGGGCCGTCGGGTCCTGGAGAGTTTCTTTGAGGTTGTGGCCTCTTCCGATAACCTCTCCGCCCTTCACAATGACGCATCCCACGGGCACCTCGCCCAGTGAGAGCGCCTTCCTGGCCTCATCTAGCGCCAGCCCCATGCCCCAGTTGTGTTCGCCCTGCAACTCCATCGGACACGTCCTACAGATAGAATGGTGCGCCCGGGAGGACTCGAACCTCCGGCAGACGAGGATTAGGAATCCTCCGCTCTATCCGCCTGAGCTACGGGCGCACGTCGAAATGTGCGTTTGGTGCGCCCGGCGGGACTCGAACCCACAACCCACAGATCCGTAGTCTGTTGCCCTATCCATTTAGGCCACGGGCGCACGTATTACGTTGTCAAGATGGCGGAGAGGGAGGGATTCGAACCCTCGAAGGAGGTTTCCCCCCTTAACGGTTTAGCAAACCGTCGCCCTCGGCCGACTAGGCGACCTCTCCGCGACTCCAAATCATCGATTGCGACGCCTCGCGGCGCGCATTCACTATAATAGCACGTCTACACACCAGTTTAAAGTGGCGGAGGGGGTGGGATTCGAACCCACGGAGGACTTTCGCCCTCAACAGTTTTCAAGACTGCCGCATTCAACCGCTCTGCCACCCCTCCGCTTTGACGGGCCTGCCACTCTTCCGTGCGTACTCGATTGTAACCTATCGACCGGCGGATTGAAAATGGAAAAGCCGGGGCTGCATTCGCTGCTGCGTTCAATGGTGCATGTAGTCTGCGATGAGTGTCATAGGTACATGCTGCATCAAGTGCATCCGGCTCTCCAAACTAACACTATAGCATATCCAAAATGTCTGAGCAGATTATCGGCGTTATGTCTACCCCTGTGCGCCTCGACGGCCGAGAACCGCTCAGATCGGTTGACATAACGAGGCGAGTGCCCAAGAGTACGCCTAGGTCACCTTCCCCCGGTCTACCGCGCCAACACGCTCCTCGCTGCCTGGACTCCCGAAGCCGACGCCTGGGCTAGACTCCGGGTGATGCCCGCACCATCGCCCACCGCGAACAAGCCCTGTATGGCAGTCTCCATGCTTGGAGCCACTTTGACGCGCGAGGAGTAGAATTTGACTTCCACGCCGTAGAGCAGCGTGCTCTTGGACCAGATGCCCGGTATCAGCTTGTCTAGGGCTTCCAGCATTTCGAGAATATTGCGGATGTGTCTGTAGGGCAGCACCAGCGTGAGGTCCCCCGGCGTCGCACCCTTGAGGGTAGGCTCCACCATGCTCTTTTGGAGCCGCTTCGCGGTGGACCGGCGCCCCTCCCACAGGTCGCCCAGCCTTTGGACCAGCACTCCTCCGCCAAGCATGTTGGCGAGGCTGGCAATGTACTTGCCGTAGGCGATGGGCTCTTTGAACGGCTCAGTGAACAACTTGGACACCAGTATGGCGAAGTTGGTGTTCTGCGTCCGCTTGTCGCTCCAGGAGTGGCCGTTTACGGTTACCACGCCGCCCGAGTTCTCGGCGACCACTTCCCCGTGGGGGCAGACGCAGAACGTCCTGACAAGGTCGTCGAAGGACTTGGAATAGTAGTGGATCTTGGGTTCCCAGACCTTTTCGGTGATCTCGTCCATGATAACGGCGGGGACCTCGACGCGGACGCCGATGTCCACCGGATTGTTCTCAGTCACGAGGCCCAAGGCTCTGGCCTGATCCGAGAACCATCCCGACCCCTCACGTCCGGGCGCGGCGATGAGGTGCTTGCAGTGCTCTTCGGTGCCGTCGGCAAGTACCACTCCGTCAATCCGACCGTCCTTGGATAGGAACCTTTCAACCCTGCACAGGGTACGGATAGTGGCGCGGGGCTTCAGGTAATCGTACATGGCGCGGAGTATTGCCGGGCAGCGTTCGGTACCCAGGTGGCGAATGCGGGCAGGTATCAGTTCGAGACCGACCCTTGCCGCGCGGGTGACCAGATCCTGGATCGCCTTCTCGTCTGTGCCGAATAGCCTTTCCGTGGCGCCGAACTCGCGCCAGATGCCGTCCACGTAGTCGATGAGCGACACGAGCTCGCCTTGGGTCAAGAACTCGTCGAGGAATCCACCGAAACGCGGCGTCAGCGTGAGTTTGCCGTCGCTGAAGGCGCCGGCTCCTCCCCACCCCGAGGTCACAGAGCAGGGCGAACAGTTGATGCATCCGCCCATGACCCCTTCGCGGGGACACTGGCGGCGCTCCAGGTCGTGTCCCTTGTCGAGGATAAGGACTGAGAGGCCCGGGTCTCCCCGGACAATCTCCAGAGCAGCGAAAATCCCGGCCGGGCCGGCCCCGGCGATGATGACGTCCCAGAAGGCCACGGCGGAACCCCTCCTGCCTGCCTCGTTAAATTAGTCTGGCGTAGCTAACCTAAGATAGCTTCCCTGAGCTAAGACAGCCTCGCTACTGAGTATGGACAACGTCCAGGTCTTCAAACCTGCATATGTCCCTGGAGAAGAAGAGTCTCAGCGAGCCGGTGGGGCCGTTCCTCTGCTTAGCGACGATGAGTTCGATGGTGTTCTGCTGGTCCATCTCGGGGTCAGCGTACAGGAACATGACCACGTCGGCGTCCTGTTCAAGGGCGCCGGATTCCCGGAGGTCCGAGAGTTGGGGGATCTGCTTCTGCCTTTGCTCGACGGCGCGGGACAGCTGAGAGAGCGCGACAATTGGGACGTTCAGTTCCCTGGCCAGGCCCTTTAGGGACCTGGAGATCTCGGAGATCTCCTGCTGCCTGTTCTCTGCTCTGTGAGACGAGCGCATAAGCTGGAGGTAGTCCACGATGACCATGCCCAGGCCGAACTCGGCTTTGAGGCGCCTGCACTTGGTCCGGAGTTCCATTACCGAGACCCCGGGGGTATCATCGATGAATATCCTGGCTTCTCCCAGGCGGCCAAGGGCGCTGGACAGCCTCCGCCACTCGTCCTCGTCAAGAAAACCGTTCCGGAGTTTCTGGCTGGGGATCGCGGCTTCGGAGCAAAGAAGACGCTGCGCCACCTGTTCTTTGGACATCTCGAGGCTGAAGACCATCACGGGCACGTCTGCCCGAAAGCATGCGTTGCGGGCGATGTTCAGAGCAAGAGAGGTCTTTCCGCCGGAAGGCCTCGCGGCCAGGATGATTAGATCGGAGGGCTGGAAACCCGTGGTGATGCGGTCGAGGTCCCCAAGGCCGCTGGGCAGACCCAGGGTCTCGCCGCCGTGGGAAGCTACGTGCTCGAGGCGCTCCAGCGTTTCGACAAGGACGTCTTTCAAAGCGACGTAGCCTTGCCGCGTCCTTCGCTGGGCGACCTGGAATATCTCCTGCTCCGCCTTATCAAGGAGGTCGTCGAGATCGTCAGAGCCCCGGTAGGCCGAGGCCGCTATCTCAGTCGCTGCACCGATGAGCCGCCTGATAACGGCCTTCTCGGCCACGATCTTGGCGTAGTAATCGACGTTAGCCGCAGTCGGAACGAAGTTGGCCAGTCTGGCAAGCTCCGATATGCCGCCGATCCTCTCAAGTTCACCGGTTGCGCGAAGTTTGTCCGACAATGTGACCATATCGACTGCTTCCTGGGATTCGGACATCTCGAGCATGCGGCGGAATATGATCCGGTGGTTCTCCTTGTAAAAGTCCTCGACAGAAAGGATCTCGGTCGCCGTCATCACCGCAGCGGCTTCAATGAGCATCGAGCCGAGGACAGACTCCTCGGCTTCTATGTTCTGCGGAGGCACACGTTCTGACCTATCGATCATCCGAATACCCCCGTTTTAGGCGCAGGCAATCTTCTCTTTCCAGGTGGGACACACCAGGTCAAGCGCTTGTCTTATGTCGCTCACGAACACAACCTCGATCCCTCGAACCTGCTGCACGCCTTTGGCGTTCTCGAGCGGTATGAGGATGGTCTTCATCCCTGCCTGCTTGGCACCGTAAATCTTCTCGTAGACTCCGCCAATAGCCTTGACCTGCCCGTTCAGGGACACCTCGCCGGTGATGGCGACGTCCTGTCGTGCAGGAGTCCCGGTCATTGCCGAGAAGGTGGCCAGCGTTATGGCCAGACCTGCGGACGGGCCGTCGACGTTGGCGCCTCCCACGATGTTCACGTGCACGTCCTTCAAACCCAGGTCGATGTTGCATATCCTGCGGAGCGACACCGATGCGTTGAACAGCGAGTCTTTCACCATGGACCCCGCGGTGTCGTTCATCCTGATCGCGCCCTTGCCCGGCTCGCGCGCGTCAAAGGCCACCGCCTCGATCTCGAGCACGGATCCAAGATAGCCGTTCACCCCAAGCCCAAACGTCTTGCCCACTTCCGGCACGTCTGTTGCCCTGCTGGTGACGTTGGGCAGCATCCTGGCCGATCCGATGGCGTCTTTCACGTCCTCGGCGCCCACCGGGAGGAAACCCTTCTCCGGCAGCGTGCCGGCCTTGTTCAGCGAGATTGCGTAGGCGTCGGCGAGGAGGCCCACCGCCTTGCGCCCTTCAATCGTGTAGTCGGCGACGAGCTGGCTGGCTTCATCGGTGAGCTTGCACCGAAGACGCCTGGCTGCGCCTTTGACGATCTGGATGATATGCGCAGGCGTAAGCGCGTCGAAGAAGACTTCAGCGCAGCGGGAACGCAGCGCCGGGCTGATCTCGTCCGGGTCGCGGGTAGTCGCGCCGACCATGATGAAGTCCGCCGGAGCGCCCTGCTCGAAGAGCCTTCTCACGTATTCGGGAACCCTGGGGTCAGACGGGTCGTAGTAGGAGGAATCGAAGGCGACCCTTTTGTCCTCCAGGACTTTCAGCAGCTTGTTCTGGAGCAGGGGGTCCATTTCGCCGATCTCGTCGATGAAAAGCACCCCGCCGGTAGCGGCAGTAACCAGCCCCAGTTTCGGTTCCGGGATCCCGCCCTCTGCCAGCTCGCGCCTAGCGCCCTGGTAGATTGGGTCATGCACCGAACCCAGCAAAGGGTTGGTGATCTCCCGTGGATCCCATCGCAGGGTGGCGCCGTCGGTCTCGACAAATGGGGCCTCCTTGGCGAAGGGCGAGAACGGCAGTTTGCGCGCCTCTTCAAGGACCAACCTGGCCGCCGACGTCTTGCCGACCCCGGGAGCGCCGTAAAGTATGACGTGCTGGGGATAAGGGCTGGCCAGTTTGGCGATGAGTGATTGGATGGCCCTGTCTTGCCCCACGATGTCCTTTAGCTTTCTGGGCCGCAGGTAGCTCAGAGCCGAGCGCGAGATCGACCTGCGCTCAAGCGATATGAGGTTCTTGAGTTTCTTCTGGGTCTCTTCAGTCTCAGGACCGGAATCCTCGGATAGGACTTCACGCCGGAGGTCTTGCACGTATTCCTCGTGCTTCTCCTGCATGCGCCTGGATACCCGCTCCTCGATATCCTGCTCGATAGACTGCCGGGCGAGCCGGTCGGCGATCTCCTCCTGGCAGTCGTCAAGGATGTCAGGGATCTCGTCGAAAGCAGGCGACTGCCTTATGGTGGGGTCTTCGTAGACCACTTTTTGCAGCGCTACCACCTGTTGGGTGAGGTCCTTGGACTTCATGCCTGACAAGGCGTCGAGTTTGCCCGCCTTCAGGACCAATTTATCCGCGCCGTATATATTAGCCAGGTACCCAAACATGGCCCCGACTTTTCGTCTCAGTAGTTCCTCTGTATCAATGACGGGCGAACGCTGCCCCTTTTGGTCCACCTATTTACCCCCCTCCGCTCTAATCTCGACGTTTATCTTGGCTTTAACCTTTGAGTGCATTTGAACGGTGACCTCGTGGGTCCCGAGCTCTTTCAAGTTCTCGTCGAGCAATACCTTTCTTTTGTCCACAGTAACCTTGTACAGTTTCTGGATCTTGCCGGCTATGTCGTCCGGCGTGATTGACCCAAAAATCCTGCCTTGTCCGGCCTTCGCTTGGAAAACCACGGTCTTGCCCTCAATGACCGCAGCGGCGTTTTGAGCCTCGACAAGCGCCCTGTCAAGCTTATCCTTTTTAGCCTCCTGAAGGGACTCCTGCTCGCGCAGTGTGCCCTTGGTCGCCGGCACGGCGAGCCCTCTGGGAAAAAGGAAGTTGCGGGCATAGCCGTCTTTCACGTGGACAGCGCTGCCCTTCCTGCCTAGGCTGGGAACATCCTGTCTGAGGATCACTTCCATTTGCCGTGCCTCCCTTGGGGATCGAGACGTCAGACCTCACTCACGGGTTCGAACCGGAGATGGCGGAAGTCGAAGAGTATGTCTATCATACCAAAAAGTGTGGCCAGTGGCCCAAGAGGCCCTGCTCCGAAGAGCATTGATATCGCTATGAACGCGAAGAACCCCGCTAAACCACGGGATATCCCGGAGCGGAGCAAGTAGAACATCATCGCCGACAAGGACTCGACGATAAACAATAGGCTAGCAACGATGAACACATTTTCCGCGACTCGGCTTAGCCAAGGCAGAGCGATATAACCCTGAAGCAGGGGAACAAGGAAAGCAACAATGCCGGCGTGAGCAATGAACTCCGGAAAAATCCACCGGGAAAAGGGCGGCAGAGGCTCCAGGCTGTATCCCAGTCGAGGGAGAATGCGCCGGAATATCTCAAAGTTGGTGTACGCAAGCATGAACGCCGCCAGGAAAAGCAGCGCGGGTGCCATCGCCAGCATCATATCGGCCGTCGGCATAGTCTTCAGGAATTGGTCGAGAGCGGGATTCGGCCCGAGCAGCTTCTGGGTCGTTTCGAGCGACTGGGTCCATATCGTGATGATCTCATTAAACTGCTTGGTCAGGCTGAGGCCGAGGATAAGGTAAGCTGACGCGTACTCGACTACCACGGAGATGAGAGAGCCGACGGCCGCGGTTGCGAGGACCATTGTCGGCCGGTAATTCCTACGCACCGCGAATCCAAACGAGACTCCCATCGCCCCGTTTATCGCCCAAAGAGCCAGCGCCGAGGCAATCCCCACGATCGGGGCCATAACCAGCATAGTCACCACCGAGGACATGATCCCCCAGCGAGTGCCATGGCGAATCACAGCGACGGCGGCGGGGAGAGGTGACACGAGTCCTACAACCACCCCCACTACCGGCACGTACCATGCGATAAGCATCATGACCGCGCCCAGCGCCGCAAGCAGCGCGCTTTCGACCAACGGCCTCGTTGTGCGGGTGTTCACTTTGACGCCCTCCGTGGGAGCGGGGCTCCTTTTTGGGGAACCCCGCTTTCTCGTGCTATGACGATTCCTGCAGAGCGCCGGACCTACTCAATAGTGAACGGCAGAAGAGCCATAACCCTGGACTTCTTGATGGACAGGGTGAGCAGGCGCTGGTGTCTTGCGCAGTTTCCGGTGATCCTCCGGGGCAGGATCTTGCCACGCTCGGTGATAAACCTGCGAAGACGCGCGACGTCCTTGTAATCGATCTCTGTGATGCCGTCTACGCAAAAGGCGCAAACGCGTTTTTTGGCCTTGCGGCCGCCTTCACGTCTCAAGAGCTAGACCTCCTTAACTTCCTCAAAAGGGCTCGTTCTGAGGTTCCTTATCGGACGGCGGCTCGGGGATGTCCTCGAAGCCGTCTCCCGATTCCTCTTTCTTGGGCTTAGGCGAAAGGAACTGGATGTTGTCGCCGATGACCTCGAAGACCTTGCGCTTCTGGCCATCCTTGGTCTCGTAGGAGCGGGTCTGGATTCGACCCTCCACCGCGACCAGCCTGCCTTTGTCCATGTACTTGGACGTTATCTCAGCGAGCTTCCCGAACAACACCACGTCGATGAAATCGGTTTCCTTCTGCCCGGCCTGGTTCGGTCTTCTGTCGACAGCCAGGGTGACCGTAGTCACCGACACGCCGCTGGGCGTGACCCTGAGTTCAGGCTGCCTGGTTAATCGTCCTATGAGCACTACGCGGTTGAGCAAGCTCTTCCCTCCAAAGCATGACTAGCTATCTACTGCTCGATCTCTCCAGTCTTCGGCGCCTTCACGGGCTCCGTCTGCGGAGCGGCTTCCGGCGCCGCTTCCCTGACTACCTTCGCGGGCGCACTCTCGGCGGACTCAACCCGTGGCTCTTCGACCTTGCTCTCCTGAGCGGCTTTCTTCGGGTTGACTTTGCGCCTTGGGTGGTCTAGACGAGTGACCATGTGTCGCAGCACATCCTGGTCGATCTTCATGAGGCGGTCGATCTCGGCGGAAACGTCACGCTCCGCTTCGAAGGTCATAAGGATGTAAAGGCCGTCTCTCTGATCGTTGATCTCGTAGGCCAGACGACGCTTGCCCCACTTCTCTGAGGTCTTGACAACTCCGTTGCCGCGGGTGATTACGTCTTGGTACCGTTGGGTTACCGAGGCGACTTTCTCTTCGTCGTACTCGGCGTTGGTGATGAATAGCAACTCGTACTTACGCAAAATGAATGAATCCTCCTCCCTTGGACATATGGCCCCTCATGCATGGGGGCGGGAGTACAGGGGGCAGCTTGACCCCTTTCGCTCAACCGGCGCCAGACAATTATACGCCGGGGACATGCCGTACACAAGAAGCCAAATTTCTGCCTAGGAAGGGGAGTCGGCGCCGGACACCGTCACACGCTTCTTGAGCCGGGAGTTGAACTTAACCCTATCTAGCAGCACGACCCTGCCGCATTTCACGCACTTCAGCCTGACGTCCGCGCCGGCAAGCAGGACTTCCCAAAGGTCTCCCCCGCAAGCGTGGCTCTTCTTCATTTGCACGATGTCTTTGGGCCGGAGCGGCGGGTCCAAGAGCATGAATCTACCCTCTCTCGCTTACTTGAACTTGGCCATCAGGGCGGGCCACAACATTTGGTAGATCCCAAGAAGCGCTGGCATTAGCGCCGATGACGCCAGGGCTTCGCCGCTCTTCCATAGGAGGCCCGCGGTGAGCACAGGATAGAGGACGCCCGCCAGGATTGACAGCCAGACAGCGCTGATGCCCGTCTCAAGCACTGCGCCGGCCAACTTTACGGAAAACGACGCAGGCATGCCGAACGCCAAGCTCCCGGCGAAGAGATTGCAGACCAAACGGAGGGTGCCCAGTAGGACGAAAAAGACCGCGGCCGAAAGGACCAGCCTGGCCAGCGCCAAACCCAGCACAGCTGCCCAGGTGGGGTTTGGCCCCGCTGAGGGCTGCACCGCCAGGACGTTCTGTCGCAGCGCCCCTTGGAAGGCCGTCGCCCACCCCGAGCCACCAACTGCGACAAAAGCCTGGTCGAAGGTAGACGGGTCGTAGGGCATGGACAGTCCGGGCACCTTGCCGAAGATGGTGTTCCACCAAGCGGACATGGCTTTTAGCACTTTGTAGTTCCGCTCGATGAGGTTGGTCGTGGGGCCGGCCAGGAGATAGGCGCCCCCGAAAGCCGCCGCCGTGCTGCCCAGGCTGAACATCGATCTCCATAGTCCGCCTGAGAAGCCCCGTATGAACGCTAAGATGAGGAGGATACCCAATGTTACGTCAATGTAGTTCGTGAGGATTACCTCCTTTTGGATGAGGCGCGACCCGAGGGCCACGCCCTATCAATTACCGCAAGCAGGATCGCGGGGACGACCGGACTCGCGTGCCTGCCGGAGTACAAAGACAGCCAGTGGTCCAATCCCCAGCACAACAGCCCAACGCCCCCGTAGAGGAGGATGCCCGAGACGACGTCCTCAAGGTAGATGGGGCTTTCGTCGCTCCGCCTGAGCCGCAGGCTGTCGGCCAGGAGAACAGATAGGAACACCAGGGGAAACCGAGCGGCAGGTGGAAGCGCGGCAAAGACCCTGTGGGCCGCTGCAGCCACCGCAATGAGCTTCAGCATTCTTCCTGGGCCTCTATCTAAGCTCAAGAGACTCCTCCCGGATTGCTGGGAGTGCTCACTTAGCCGGCAGCCTCACCGACCGGAACCTCACGAGGCGAAGGCCCCGCGCGTCCCGGAGGAGCAGCTTGTCCCCAGTTAGGCTGACAGGGTAAGCCCCGGTCTTCTCCGCAAACAAACGCTCGCCATCTCTTATCTTAAAACCTAACACATGATTCTCCGCCAGGGCAATCAATGCCTCTTCTCCCATCCATTGCTGCATTGCCGTGGGCCGCTGCCGCACCGGCCTCGACCACTTGAGGCTCCCGTCAGCAGAAAGCACCTGCACTTCATATGGATATACGGATTTCGCGATCCCGCGGCTGACCGGCAGAGATATGCAAGTGGCGTTTCCCACGACCGCAGCAGCCAGGACGGCTTCCTTCGGGGCAAACACCCAAGCCAAGGAACCGTCCTCTCTTACGGCGGTTACGCCGGAATCCAGCACAGCCACTAGGGAGCCTTCCTCCAAGACCCCCAGCGCGCGCCACAGGCCTCCTTGGAGCGACTTGGCCCAGACAGGTCTGCCGGTCTCCGCCTCCAGGATGACCAGTGACGGGATGCCGCCCGAGGAGATGTCGGTAACCGCTACGGCGATCGTCCCGGACATCTGGCTCACCGCATATACCACCCCAGGGAGCTCGGACCGCCACAGCAGATTCCCCGAAGGCCCGTAGGCCAGGAGTTCCCACGGCTCGCCGAACTTGCCTTCCTCGGCCGGCTTTAGAGTGAGGACAGTCGAGTCCGGTAGCACGGATACGACCTTCTCAGGGGGCACGGCGCGGACCACCTCGATCACACCGCTTTGCCCAAGGACAGGCTCCCCGTGCTCCGCCCCGATTTCCTGGACCTTGCCTTCGCCATCCATTACCGAGAAGGCGCTGCCTACGCTTACCAGGTAGCGGCCTCCTATGGATGAGACCAGTCGACCGCTGGGGATCTCCCATATGGTCTCGGTGGGTATTGGCCAAGAACGAAGAACCAGTAGAGTTGCCGCGATTGCGATCGCCACGCCAAACATGTAGAAGGCGAGGGTCCGCGGCGCGGAGGCTCGCGTCTCCCGCATTGATCCCTTCTTTGCCGGTTTCTTCCTGTCCCAAGGCAAGAGGATGCTCATACTCTCCGCACTCCTTAGGGGTTTAACGCTTGAGCAGGATCGTAAGCAGAAGGATCACGCCTATGACAACCGCCAGCCGCGACCAGCGGCCGGCTTTGGCAATGGCCACGTAGTCCTCGTAAGCCGTCATAGCTTTTTCGAAGTGGCCCATGTCCTGATAGGAAAGCACCAGGTTGTAACGGGGTTCCGACAAAAGGACGTTCTCTCGAAGCGCCCGAGTGTAGAGCTCCCGGGCGGCACGATGGTCGCCGTCAAGCAATGCCAAGTTCCCGAGGTTGGTAAGGGCAGCTGCGTTGCGAGGGGAAGTCGTAAGAACTTCCTGAAAGACCTCTCGGGCCATCTCGCGGTGCCCCAGTCGGGCTTCGCAGATGCCGAGTAGGTTCAGGTGCCGGGGGTTAGCCTTGGGTGTCCCCAAGATGCCGCGTCGAAGCACGTCGGCCGCATGGGTCATCTCCCCCTTCGCCATAAGGCCCCGGGCTCTGGCTTCGAGTCCCCCCACCACGGCATCGCCCCCGCGCAGATGGTCTTGGATAATTCTAGCATAATACCTTGGAGGCCTGCGGCAAACATTATCTCTATTGCCGGATTCGCGGCCGGAAGGAGGCGGGTGAATGTGACTAAAGTGGCAGTTGAACGGGGCCTTAGACCTTTTCAGGACGCTTTGAAAAGCGCGGGGTTTATCGTGGTGGAGATCGAGCGTCCGGAGCAAGTGGATAAGATGGACCCCCACGCTATCGTGATATCTGGAGTCAACGACAACTTTATTGGCGTGAGCGATTCTCGAGAGGCTCCGGTCATCAACGTCTATGGGCGAACGCCTGAAGAAGTGGTGACTGAAGTCCGTCGTTCCCTGGGACCACGAGAATAGGCGCTTCTTCGTGCAGGGTTGGCTCGGGCCGGTCTTTGTCTCGGGCGCTGCGCAACAGCGCGTCCGCCTTGAGAATGCCGGAGGCGATGGCCTGAGCCATCCTCATCACCAGAGAGAGGCGGGTGTTCTGCAGGACCATGTACTCCATGAACCCCCCCACGTTTACGACGCCGGCTATGTAGAGGTCCCCGATAGGCAGCAACTTCTTTTTGACCCCGAGTCCAGGCCGCAAAGGCCCCGCTCTCACCATGACGCCGCCTACTTCCTGCCTGGTCCCCAGACAGGCGTCGACGCCCAGAACGAGCCCGTGGCTGCCTGCAAGCCGCGCCACTGCATCATAGAGGTTTTCGGCATGGACAGGGCTCTCTAGGTCCCCCAGCACTGTCCCCGGGAACTTTCCCCATGAGAGCATCGTGCCTACAAGTGGACCAAGGGAGTCGCCGGTAGACCGGTCCGTTCCCACGCAGACAACAGTAAGGGGGTGAGACCGCCCGGCATCTGAGGCAAGGCTCACGATGGACAGAGCGATCTGAGAATGTGCGTCAGGCGAGGTGCAGTCGATGGGTCTGGTCGCTTGTGATTCCCCTGGTAAAGGAATATGCTCCGCCTGCCGTGAAATGATACCGCCCGCGAGGGGAGTGTTTACCTGGCGTCCTCGAACTCCTCCAGCGCCCGGACGACGTCCTGGTCGTCGACTTGTTCGAAAGCGACGTACCACTCGCCGACAGCGTGGAAGACTCGAGGCGAAAGAGGGCAGATCACTTCATCGACCAGCGGGCGCAGAGCGTCCAGCGTTTCGGCGGGAGCCACGGGAACCGCCAGGATGATCTGTTTGGGCTTATGGCGGCGAACGTACCGGATGGCAGCCATGGCGGTAAGGCCGGTGGCCAGGCCGTCGTCTACGAGAAACACGGTGCGCCCTGCCACGGTCTTGGGCTCACGCCCGCCTCGGAACCGGCGGAGACCGGCGAGGAGTTCGCGCTTTTGAACCTGAGCTTGCTCCATTACGAAAGCTCGGAGCGAGTCCCACTGGGATCCTTCGGCTGTCAGCACCTCGCCGTCCGCGTCGACGGCCGCGATGGCGAACTCGGGGTTAAAGGGCGCTCCTATCTTCTTGGCCATGACAACGTCAATCTCAGCATGCAGCGATTCGGCGAGCGTGCGGCCAACGATCACGCCGCCGCGGGGGATACAAAGAACCAGCGGGTCTGCGGCGTCGAAAAGCGCCGCTACGGCCGCGAGCGCCCGGCCCGCGTCGGTCCTGTCTATGTACATAGGTCTTCCGCCTTCGGGTTTACTCTTGTGGCTTAGTCTCCCCGAACGATACCGGCGCTATGGGCGCGGGAGAAGTCGCAGGGGCACTAAGTTTGTCCTTCGCAGCTTCACCCATCTGAGTCGTGCCGGAGAACACCGCGCCTTCGGACACAACCAGGGTGTTAACGATGATGTCTCCCTTGACCTTGGCCGTCGGGAGCAGCTCCAGCCTTCCGTAGCAGCGGACTGTACCGGACAGGGTCCCGCCTATGGTCACATTCTGCGCGGTGACATCAGCGTTGATCATCGCGGTCTCGCCGATAGTGATATCGCCCTCGCACTCCACGTTGCCTTCGGCGGCGCCTTCTATCCGAAGACTGCCTTTGGACCTGACCGAACCCTTAATCTCAATGCCCTTACCGAGCAGACTTTCAAATGTGCCTGCCTTCGCTGGCGCTTCTGTTTTAGCGAACACTGGAGCCCACCTCCTGAACCTCATTGGATAAGTAGGGTGCCGGATCGACCGTCCTCCCCCACAAGTGCACCTCGTAGTGCAGGTGTGGACCCGTGGCGGTTCCCGACTGCCCCACGAACGCGATCACGTCGCCCCGGGTGACTTTCTGGCCGTAGTCGGCCTCCAAGCGACAGCAGTGACCGTACAGGGTCTCGTAGCCGTAGCCGTGCTTGATCATTATCGTCCACCCGTAGCCGTACTTGTAGCCCGAGAACGTGACCACGCCGTCAGCGGGCGCGACGATTGGCTCCCACGACGCAGCCGCGATGTCGACGCCCAAGTGGTATTCCCTATCATAGTAGTTGAACGGGTTTCGCCGCCAGCCGAAGCTCGAGGAGATGTCGCCCTGAACAGGCCAAATGTTGGGGGTGGCCCGAATCTTGGATACTATCTCCGTTGAAAGCTCCTGCAGCGCCTTTGCTCTGGACTCCACTGTGGCAGCCTTTTCGGCGATGGCGCCGGCGCTTGAACGTAGAGCATATAGCGCTCTACCCAGGTCCGCGGCCGTGAGGAGCCTTTCTGGCAACGACCCGTCTCGCGACGTTACCGGAAGGCTTGTCCGATTCCTCGGCGCGAGATCGACTCCTCCCACCTCATAGCCCTGCGGGACCAACCCCTCGCGGTCAAGCATGTCCTTGATCTGGGATTCCACCATCTCAGTTTGCTTAACCCGCTCGTTCAAGATGGTGTACTCGTCCTGCAGCGCGCGTATCTGTTCCTTCTGAGACTCAGCGACCTCGCGCATGTAGCGGAGTTCGGCAAGTTCTTTCCCGTTGACTCGATATGATGTAATGAAGGCCCCGAGGACAACCGCCGCCAGAAGCGCGAACCATCCCAGGACCTTCAGAGTCCGGACATTGAACCCCACGGAGCGGCTGCGACCGCGGGACGACACAAATAGCAGAGTGAAACGCTCCTCTGCGGAGCTCTTCCCCATCTTTGGCCTTATGCTGGGTTTAAGCCCGATTCTGTCGATAAGCCCCGACAATCTGCCTCCCACTCCATCCCCCGCCGCTTTTGGACTCGACACCAGGAATATCCAGGTCGTACATTCCTTCGACGCACGCGAGGAAACTCCTTCAGGGCTTTTTACACGTAGATTCTCGGCACCCTTGCCGTTAGACCGGTTAGGACCTCGTGCGAGATCGTCCGGCTTATGGAGGCCACCTCGTCCACGGTGACGGTGGCGGCGCCGTCGGCGCCAATGAGAGTCACCAGGTCTCCTACCTGCACCGGCTCGTCGCCAACGTCAAGCATGGTCTGATCCATGCAGACGCGACCGGCGATGGGAAACCGTTTGCCGTGTATGAGCATGAAGCCGCATCCGGAAAGGAGTCGCGGGTAACCGTCGGCGTAGCCGGCTGGGACCGTAACTATGTTGGTAGGCTTGGGCGTCAGGTAGGTCCTGCCGTAGCCGACTGAGTACCCCTGGCTTACTCTCTTCACGTGGGATACCCGCGATAGGAGCGACAAGACGGGTTTGAGGGGCGCCTTGGCGGCCAGTGATTCGTCCGGATAGGAACCGTAGATCATGATCCCGGGGCGAACCAGGTCCAGGTGGGCTCTCGGGAAGTCAAGGATGGCTGCCGAATTGGCGGCATGGCGGTACTTAGGGCGAACCCCTGCGGCCTCCATTTGCCGCAGGGCAGCTTCGAAGGCCTCCATTTGCGCGACCGTGTACTCCCTATCCGTGTCCGCGACCGAAAAGTGCGTGAATACGCCTTCGGTCTCCACGTTTGGGGCCTCGCGAAGGTAGGCCAGGGCCGACCCCAGTTCGGGGCCGGGCGCCATGCCAACCCTCCCCATGCCTGTCTCAACCTTGAGGTGGACCTTCGCCTTGCGCTCCAGCGACTTTCCGGCTGCCTGGGCAACCGCTAAACCGGCCGGCCCTGCCACGGCGAAAGACACGGCGTTCCCAACCATGACCGCGGTGGCCTCCGGGGTCACGGGTCCAAGCACAAGCACCAGCGCGTCTATCCCGGCACCGCGGAGCTGCATGGCTTCATCGGCAGTGGCTACGGCCAGCCCTTTGACCTGCGGCAGAGTCAACGCAGCACGCGCGGCCGGGATAACACCGATGCCGTAGGCGTTGGCCTTGACCACGGGCATTACGCCCGCTGAGCCGGGTATCAGTCGCGCTACCGTCTCTATGTTGGCTTTGAAATTGCCGAGGTTCACTTCGGCCCAAGTGGGTCTGAGAATACCCTGCACGCTAGAAAGGCCTCCTGTGCTGGTGGTTAAGTGTATTGGCCGGGATGTTCCACGTGAAACACCGGCGTCCTGGCTACTGTCCCTTGCTTCCCCTCTGGACTATCTCGAGGAGTCGCTCCAGGTCTTCCTCTCCGAAGAACGCGACGGTAATGGTGCCTCTCGGGCCCTGAACCTTGACCTGGACCGGGCTGCCAAGGGCCGCTGACAGCAGCTCCTCGGCGTCCTTGCGACGCACCTGCCGGCTAAGGTTGTCTTTGGGCTGAGTCTTCTTCGCCTCGGCTGAGACCATCTCTTCGGTCTTTCTGACCGATAGGCCCCGCGATACCGCCATCTTGGCCAGTCGGACCTGCTTCTCCCGGTCCAGGACCACCAGCGCCCGGCCATGTCCACCGGTCAGCTTTCCCTCGTTGAGGAGTCTCTTGACTTCGGGTTCGAGTCGGAGGAGGCGAATCGTATTTGTGACCTCGGGACGGCTCTTGCCCACCCGGCCGGCGATCTCTTCTTGCGTCAGGCCAAACTCGTCGGCGAGGCGCTGGAAGGCTCCTGCCTGCTCTAGGGGGCCGAGCTCCTCCCGCTGGAGGTTCTCGACCAGCGAAATCTCGACGGCTTCCCGGTCATCCATCTCCCTCACTACGGCGGGCACCTTATCTATTCCCGCCCTGACCGCTGCCCGGAGGCGCCGTTCACCCGCGACCAGCCTGTAGGCGTTGCCAAGTCTCCTCACGATCAGTGGCTGGATAACGCCATGTTCCTTAAGGGATGAGGCAAGCTCGTCTATCTTGGAGTCGTCGAACACCTGCCGGGGCTGATGTGGGTCCGTCTCTATGACGGAAGGGTCCAGCTCGACTATGGGACTCCCCGCAGGATTGTCGTCCCCCGGGATTAGGGCTTCAATTCCCCTTCCCAGTCCTTTCTTGGCCACGCCGCACTACCTCCTCTGCCAGCTCGCGGTATACTTCGGCGCCACGGGATTTAGGATCGTACATGCTTATTGGCTTCCCATGGGAGGGCGCCTCCGACAACCGCACGTTTCTGGGTATTATGGTCTGGTAAACCTTATCCCGGAAGTACTTCTTGACATCTTCAGCTACCTGAAGTGAAAGGTTGGTCCTCCCATCGAACATGGTCAGGAGGACTCCTTCCAGATCAAGACTAGAGTTCAACCGGTTTCGGACCAGTTTTATTATGCTAAGGAGCTGGGAGAGTCCCTCGAGCGCGTAGTACTCGCATTGGATTGGGATTAGGACCGAGTCCGCGGCGGTGAGGGCGTTCACTGTGAGCAAACCCAACGAAGGCGGGCAGTCGATTAAAGTGTAGTCGTAGTTGTCCCTGAGCTTGCCGACGACCTTGCGTAGCCGGGCTTCGCGCTCGGACATGTTCACGAGCTCTATGTCGGCTCCGGCCAGGTCCAATGAAGAAGGCAGGACCCAGAGTCCGCGCCATTCGGTGGCGCGGAGCGCCTTGACGGGTTCAGCGTCCCTGACGAGGCAGTCATAGATCGACGCCTCCAGCTTGCGACGGTCGACTCCGACGCCACTGGTGGCGTTGCCCTGGGGGTCAAGGTCAATCAGGAGCACGCTCCGGCCTAAGTCGCCGAGGCAGGCTCCGAGGTTCACCGCGGTCGTGGTCTTGCCGACCCCGCCCTTTTGGTTGGCTACAGCAATGACTCTAGACATTCAGGGGTTAGAAGGAGTCCTCCGTCCTTACCTGCACCTTGAACTCCCAGACATTCTCGGAGGACTCTTCGTCGCAGATTACAGTGAGTCCTGCTTTCTTCATTTCCCGGACAACAGAGCGCAGCGAGTTTTGGTATATGCGTAGGTCCTTGATGATGCCTTTGCCCGTCTTGCCCCGCCCGCGCCTGATCCTGACGCCCCCGGCCGCGAGGTCGCACATTGACTCCACTACGGCGGCAGACGCCTTCATCCGGAGCGCCCGCTTGAATACTTCGGACTGCCTGACCGGATCCACGAGCTTCAGCAGGGCTCGCGCGTGCCTTTCCCCTATCTCGCCGTGCCTAAGGCTGTCCTGCACATCCGCCGGCAGCTTTAGGAGCCGCATCTTATTGGCGACGGTAGACTGCACCCTGTCGGAGCGCATCGCGATCTCCTGCTGGGTGAGTCCGAATTCCCCGTTCAACTCGCGTATTATCTCGGCTTCCTCCATCGGGTTCAGATCGCCCCGCCGGGACCCCTCAAGCAACCGCAGCAACAGGGAGTCTTTATCGTCTATCTCTCCCACCATCGCCTTGACGGTCCGGTTCCCGCGTTTCTTGGCAGCCAAGTAGTCGACGTCGCCTGCGATTATCTCAAACCCGGTCCCCATCGGCCTCACCAGGACCGGGTCACTGCTCCCCCTCACAAGGTCACCTAATAGCCTCCTGGTTACGTATTCCAACCCGCCGGGGACCTCAGCCCCAGGCCTCATGGTTAAAGAATCGACAGGCAATTCCACGGGCTTGAAAAGGTCCATAACGCTAACCAGTGACATTCGCTCACCCCCGCAGGGGAGGTTTCTCTAAAGAGGCAGATATTTCCTATCGGGTACGAGGGATTTCAGAGAAGTGGCTTTGCTTTGATGCTGGGGATCTTCCTGGGGTAGCCCGGGAGCGGTTTCCCGGTCCTGCGGTAGACCGCCAACGCTCTCTGCCCCATCCCGCCGGGCAGGGTATAGCGAAGTTTTTCGGCCAGCGTGAGACCTATCTCTCGGATTTGGGGCTTGACGTCGACAGACCCCTCCTGCGCCGGCCCAAGCCAGAGCACCGCCGCTCCGTCTCGTCCGACGAATGGAGAGCCCAATTCCAGCGCCATCGCGGGGGACGTCATCGCCCTACTGGTGACCGTCCCGAAATGGCCGGCGAGAGCGATTTCCTTGCATGCGTCCTCGGCGCGCGCCTCGACTACCCGGACGTCCTTCAAGCTGCTGGAAGTCACGAAAGAGCGCATAAAGTCGCAGGCTCCCTTGCGGGAGTCCAAGAGGGACAACTCGCCTGCCTGGTGCAAGGCCAATCCGGGCCACCCGTTGCCGCTGCCAAGGTCGATGACAGGTCCCGACGGGAGCGCACCGGCCAAGAGCCGGGGCGCGAATGAGTCAGCCAGGAGCTTCACCGCGACGTCCTTTGGGTCCGTGAACCCAATAACCCTCCTGCCCGGCCAGTGGGAGTAGAACTCGAACCATTTTTGTGCCAGATCGCAATCGAAGGGCGTGAGCGATAAATCCATCTCCGCCGCAGCCTGCCTGAACGCCTGCATGCCAACGTCCGGGAAGTCCCATGCGACATTTCGCCTCAGATCTTGATCACTCACGTACGGACACCTGCCCTTCCTTCAGGTGAGATAGGAGCACCAGCGTGTCGGAAGGCGAGATCCCTGCCTCCAGGGCCCTTCCGATGGTGGCGGGAGCGTAGCGGGCCAGCTTCTCCCTGGCTTCAGTCGACAAACCAGGGATACAGGCATAATCCAGGCGCGGCGGAATCCGTTTCTCCGAGTAACGCCCAAGCCTGCGAGCTTCCCGCTCCTGCCTCTCGATGAAACCGGCGTACTTGGCTTCAATCTCGATCTCCGCAAGGACGTCGCCCGGCAGTTCCCGCAGGCCGGGTATCCCGCTCATGAGGTCCACAACCGAGGACCCTGGCTTCCTTAGGAGGTCCCTGCCCGCGCCTCCGCCAACTCCGGTGTCCAAGAGATTCCTGCCCTTCTCCAGCATTTCCCGCTTAGAGGAGAAGCGGCGCCACCTCTCCTGGGACACCAGACCCATCTCATGTCCGACGGGAGTGAGCCTTTGATCCGCGTTAGACTGGCGCAGCAGGAGCCGGTGTTCCGCGCGTGACGTCAGCATCCGGTAGGGCTCCTCCACCACGGTGCCGACCAGGTCGTCCACCAGCACGCCTATGTAAGCCTGGTCCCGCCCCAGTATGAGGGGCTCCCGTCCTATAACCGACGCCGCCGCGTTGGCGCC
>JBBDIP010000012.1:0-43681 GCA_040880305.1 Bacillota bacterium | reverse complement strand
AGATCCTGGGCAGCGCTCCGAAGACCCCCGAATTCTGGGGACCCCTCCACATGGACTGGATGGGAACCTGGTGATCGCGGAAGACACGCCTGTCCCCATAGACTTCTCGCTGTCGGGCCTCGGCTTTTACCTTCAGGACGTAGCGCAGTGCATCTCCAATATCAAAAAGCCACTCCGTCCCTCATATCTGGATGGCTACGGCAGGGCGTTCTCCGCCGAGGAACTGGTCCAGATGAGCGCGTACATCCTCATGATCATCTTCATCACCCCCTGTAGCACCTGTCTTGCCGTTCACATAATATCCTCTGAACGAACGACAAGAAGGTGCATGCCTTTGTCCGGCATCTCTGATGTAGGCTCCTCCAACTGGGGCTGGCTGTGGCTGGTTTTCTTCCTGACCTTGGTGTTCCTGATCGTGACGCTGCTCCTGGCCGGGGTGTGGTGGCGACTCGATGCCTAAAGATGTGGCTTCTCAACCGGCGCCGCTGTCCGGCGGACTCCCGTCTTGTGTAGATGCGGACTTCCTATCGGCGCTAGGCAACATTGTGCAATTAGTTGGAGTGTTCATCGCCGTGCTCGCCAACATCTCGAGTGCGAAGAAATCGACAACCGCCCTTGACGAGGCGGAGGAACGGCTCACTCGCCTTCAACAGGAGGTCGCGGAGGTCGACCTTCAAGTGCGGAGGGCCAAAAGGGGGCGCGCAGGGCTCTGACGACGACGCACCGTGGTCCAGCGGCAATTCTGTTGCCAGTGGAGTCTTTGGCGGTTGACACCTGTCCTCCAGTTGTGCTCATTATGTTAAGAACGGCTGCCCAAGAGCGCAACACCGGAGGAATAGACGCCATGACCAGCACCTACATAACGCACGGAGTATGCTCCACCATGATAACCTTCGAGATCGAGAACGATGTTGTGTGCAGCGTGGTCTTTACCTCGGGTTGCCCCGGGAATCTTCAGGGCATCAGCCATCTGGTTGAGGGCATGGACGTCAGCGAAGCTATCCGCAGGCTCAAGGGCATCAAGTGCGGCCCGAGCGATACCTCCTGCCCGGACCAGCTGGCTCTCGCCCTTGAGGAAGCGCTGGGCCAGCGTCGCTAGCCAATCCTGCTCGCTCGTGCAAGGCAGGTATCGACCGCGCGCCTTTCGAACATGACAGAAGAGGAGGTGGCGGGCATGAGCAGTAACGATCCCCGTTATTCGAGGCACGTTCTGCTGACTGGCATTGGGCGGGAGGGACAAGACGCCATCGGGCGCGGCACAGCCGTGGTCGTAGGGCTTGGCGGACTGGGCAGCACGGCATCCATCCTGCTGGCCCGCGCCGGCGTTGGGACGTTGCGCTTGGTTGACCCCGATTTGGTCGACATGACCAACATGCAGAGGCAGGCGCTGTACGACGAAGCCGATGCCCGAAACCATACCCCAAAGGCGGCGGCGGCCCAAAAGCACCTGCGCGAGGTCAACTCCGGCGTGCGATACGAAGTCATGGTGGAAGCGCTGGAAGCCTCCAACGCCGAGAGGATAGTCCGCGGCGCGACCGTTGTTGTGGACGGGTTGGACAACTTCCGTGGACGCGATGTGCTCAACAAAGCCTGCGTTAGACTGGGGATCCCGTGGATCCTCGGCGCATGCGTCTCCACCCACGGCACGGTAACGGCCATAGTCCCTGGAGAAACGCCCTGCTACTCCTGCATTGTGCCCGACGCCGCCACCCGCTCCGCCCCATACACCAGCGCTACAGTGGGGGTGTTTGCGCCGGCCGTCTTCACCGTGGCTTCGCTGCAGGCGGCGGAAGCGCTGAAGGTACTGTCCGGGCGCATGGACGCCCTTCTCAAGAACCAGATGCTCTGGATCGACCTCTGGGACTCTACATTTCGGACGTTCGCCATAGGACGAAACCCCGATTGCCCGGTCTGCGCGCATTACAGGTGAATATGCTGTACCGGGGTGGGGAGTATGGACCAAAGCCGCGACTTCCACACGTTCAGAGGCTATTCGCTGCAGGACGCCCGGCGCAAGAACAGTCTTTCGGCCAGCATGGAGGACTACCTTGAGATGATCTACCGGCTGTCTCAAGAGGACTCCTATACTAGAGTCCTTGAGCTGGCCAACGCCCTGCACGTCCAACCTCCGTCCGCATCTCGCATGCTCCAGCGCCTCGCCGACGAAGGGCTTGTGGAATACGAAAAGTACAGCATCATCAGACTCACCGCGCAGGGCAACTCCATCGGCGCTTACCTCCTGAATAGGCACAATGTCCTGGAGCGCTTTCTAAGCCTCATAGGTGTGCCCGACGTGCTCGAGGATGCCGAACGCATTGAGCACAACATCAGCGCCGCGGCGATGGCGGGCATCGCCGAGCTACTGGACTTCTTCGGCCGCGATATTGCCGTCCTCGACTCGTGGAAGGCGCACCTCTCCCGCCGCCGCGACACGGAGTGACACCTCCCGGTCCAGTAACACCTCCCGATGCCAAAGGCATATTATGTCTCGCCGAGTTAACCGGGGCTAACACTGTTTGACCCGGCTATCTCTCGGCGGGGGGAATCTCTTTGGATGCTGACCAGGGAGTAGACATCTCTGTCGCGGGCGAGTCCGACGCGCTTCCACCTACGATCGTGGCAAGCGCCCATCCTAACCTTTCCAGAGTGTTCAAGTTCATGGGACCGGCCTTCATCGTAAGCGTCGCCTACATGGACCCGGGCAACTTCGGGGCCAACATTACGGCAGGCTCAATCTTCAACTACAACCTGGTGTGGGTCATCCTGTGGAGCAATGTCTTTGCCATCTTCCTGCAGACCCTCTCGGCCAAACTGGGCATCGCGTCCGGCGTTGACCTGCCTGCTCATTGCCGCAAGGAGTTCTCGAAACCGGCGAACTGGTTTCTGTGGATAATTGGGGTCGTCGCGGCCATGGCCACTAATCTGGCCGAGTTCCTTGGGGGCTCCTTGGGCTTCTACCTCCTGTTCGGGATCCCGCTCTTCTGGGGAGCGGTTCTGACTGGCATCATCAGCTACCTGATCCTTGAACTCTCCAAGTTTGGGCAGAACCGGGTCGAACTGGCGATATCCGGCCTTGTAAGCATAATCAGCCTTTGCTTCGTCATAGAACTCTTCCTGGTGAGACCCGACTGGCCAGTTGTCGCCTTGCATACTGTGCTGCCAAGCCTGAGCCGGGACAGCCTGTTCGTCGCGGTGGCGATGCTGGGGGCCACCGTGATGCCCCACGTCATATACCTGCACTCCCATCTGGTCCAAAGCAGGCGGAACGGCACTCTGAGCGCCATGAGGGAGCACCTGTTCCTCGAGAAAGTCGACATCTGCGCAGCCATGAACATCGCCTTCGTCATCAACGCCGCCATGGTGGTGGTCTCGGCCGCCACCTTCCACTCGCGGGGGCTGGCGGTGGAGTCCATCGAGATGGCGCATCAGACGCTCCAGCCCCTCCTCGGGCGGCTCTCAGGGGTCGCGTTCGGGACCGCTCTCCTGGCGTCGGGGTTGTCGTCTGCCACGGTGGGGACTTACGCCGGACAGGTGATCATGGAAGGTTTCGTCGACGTGCGCCTGCCCGAGTGGGCGGAACGCGTGCTAACGATGCTCCCAGCCATAGCCATCATCTCGGTGGGTCTCGACCCGGTGAAGGTGCTCGTGACCAGTCAGGTAGTCTTGAGCTTCGCGCTGCCTGCGGCCATAATCCCGCTCCTCCTGATCACCGGGAGGAGGAGGGTTATGGGATCCTTCGTGAACGATAAGAGGACTGGCATGGTGGGGTGGACCATCTGCGCCCTCATCATCAGCCTGAACGCGGCGCTATTGTGGTCGACCTTCTCAGGCTGAGACAGACAATCGTTGACGCTGCCCACAGGTTCGTCCATGTGTTTGCGGCAGGTGTCAGCCTCGGCAGAGTTGAACTCCCGAGCGTAGAGAAATCCGCACAGGGAGGAGACGCTGTCCATGTCCGTCAAGGCAACCAGCGCCGTAAAGCACATCGACGAGAAGCGTGATCTTCTTACAAGATTATCCGATGAGGTTTGGGAGTACGCCGAGGTCGGGCTCCATGAGGACCGCTCGGCCAAAGCATTGGAAGACGCCCTCGAGGCCGAAGGGTTTCGGGTCGACCGGGGAGTAGCGGGGATGCCCACGGCGTTCACAGCAACCTGGGGAACCGGCTCGCCGGTCATCGGTTTCCTCGGGGAGTACGACGCGCTGCCTGGAGTATCGCAGTGCGCGACCCCCACGCGCCAGGAGCTGAAGATAGGCGCCGCCGGCCACGGATGCGGCCACAATCTGCTCGGAGTCGGCGCGCTTGCCGGCGCTATTGGACTCGCAAGAGAACTTCAATCTCGCAACCTGCCCGGCACCGTGAAGTACTTCGGGTGTCCCGCCGAAGAGAACTTCAGCGGCAAAGCCTTCATGGCCCGCGACGGCTTGTTTGACGACCTGGACATCTGCATGACCTGGCACGCGGGCTCGCTAAACAGAGTCCGAAACGGCTCATCGCTGGCCAACAACGCGATGAACGTCACCTTCTACGGCCGCACCGCCCATGCCGCGGGCGACCCCTACAATGGGCGCAGCGCCCTCGACGCCCTCCAGCTCATGAACCTTGGTGTGGAGTTCCTGCGTGAGCATATGTCCAGCAAAGCCAGAGTCCACTA
Source organism: Bacillota bacterium (assembly GCA_040880305.1). Lineage (GTDB taxonomy): Bacteria > Bacillota > Sulfobacillia > Fermentithermobacillales > Fermentithermobacillaceae > JBBDIP01. The sequence continues at coordinate 39,026 of JBBDIP010000012.1, read as the reverse complement.
CGTCATCACAAACGGCGGAGGCCAGCCCAACGTTGTCCCAGCCAAGGCCAGCGCGTGGTATCTCGTACGCGCCCCTCAGAGGTCCGAAGTGGATGACCTCTACAAGCGCGTCCTGAACTGCGCTTACGGCGCCGCACAGATGACCGACACCAAGACCGAGATCGAACTTATCAAAGCCATCTGGAACATGCTTTCAAACAGCGTGGTCGAGGATGTCCTTGAAGAGAGCGCTAAGCAGGTGGGGCCGCCCACCTTCGAAGAGGCCGACTTCGAGTTCGCCCGCGAGATCGCGAAGTCGTTCAACGCTGGCCAGGTAGAAGCCCAGCTGCGCAAGGAGGACGTCCCCGAGGAGGTCTTCAGCCAAGTGCTCAACACGACGTGGCTGCCCAGGCCTGCGACCCACAAGGATGGGGAGGGCTCAACCGACGTCAGCGACGCCAGCTGGTGCTGCCCCACCGCGGAGTTTCGCGTGGCCTGCCAGGCCATTGGGACGCCCGGACACTCCTGGCAGTACGCGGCCCAGTCCGGCATGAGTATCGGCCACAAAGGGATGATTGTAGCCGGCAAGATCCTCGCCGAAGCCGGGTTCGAGTTCGCGACCAATCCCGCCCTGATAGAGAAGGCTAAGGCCGAGTTCGCGAAGTCGACGGGCGGGAAGAAGTACGTGAGCGCCATCCCCAAGGGCCACAAGCCCAAGTTCGACCAGTTCGACAAACACGACTAGGGTAGAGACCGGCGGCAGCAGGCCTCTGTTAGTTGACATAATGAGCCGTCGCTGAGCGCACATGGCCCCCAGTGCCTACGTCGTGGGCACTGGGGATCTTATGTCAACCAATTCGGGCGGTTTCGGACAGCTTTCGGCTGCAAAATCCCGCGCAAGTAGACATAATGGACGATAATGTGCGCGCTTGAGACCTCTGGGTTGACATAACACCGATATTTTGGGCGACGGAAGCGAGCAGTGCCTACATAACAGGCAGTGAAGTTGTTATGTAAACCACCTGCGGTGGTCCGGGCAAATCGGACCCCTCCGAATGACGCCAGGGCGAGCGTGAGAGTGAGAGCAAGGGAGAGAAGGAATAGGTACGGGCCGGGTCACCCCGGCCCGTTCATTTCATCTTTTCCGGCCTCTGCCTTCGTACTTGCGCCTAACTGAGCAGCCGCTCCACCCTTATCGTCGCAGGGTGGCCGTTAAGGTCCAGTTCCTGGGCCCCCGAGACACCTTCGCGATCGAGGGAGGCGAGCGATTCTGAGGCCACGAATTCCAGCCCATCCGTCAGCGTGTCGCCCTTGACGTAGTCAGAGTGGCGCCCGACGGCTTCCTCAACATCGGCGTCGCTGGCTATCCACATCTTGATGTGGTCGGTGACGTTGAAGCTCAGGCTCTTCCTAGTAGTCTGCACCTTGGAGACCAGTTCCCGGGCGATGCCCTCCAGCACCAGGTCGTGGTCCAACTCGGTGTCCAGGATGACGAACTGGTCGCCCGCAACCTCCACCGCGAAGCCCTCGAGGGCGTGGATGCGAACATCAAGGTCATCCTTGGAGAGCGTCACGGTCTGCGTGGGCGCTGCCACCGCGTTCGCAGGTTCACCTGCATTGGGAGCACCCCCTGGCACCTCGACCACCAGGCCCACCTGCCCCTTGGCCTCAATATCCCGCGCCAAAGTGCCCGCGTCTGCCTTGGGCAGTGCTGCCATGATGGCCCTCAGCAGCTTGCCGTACTTTGGTCCCGCAACCGGCAGGTTGGGCCGGACCTCGAAGGAGACGTAGTCGTTCAGGCTGTCCACGTACACGACTTCCTTGACGTTCAGCTCCTCTTTCAGCAGATCTTCCATCTTCGATAGCAGCCCGCGCGACTTGCCGTTGACCAGCATCTTTGATAGCGGCTGCCGGACTTTGATCTGCACCCTGTTCCGGACAGCCCGGCCCAGCGAGACCAGTGTGATGACCAGCCCCATGCGCTCCTCCAGCTCGGAGTCGATGAGCGACTCCTCTGTGTTCGGGAACAACTCCAAGTGGACCGACTCCAGGGCTCCTGCCGCAGCGCCGCCTGTCAGGTTCAGGTAGATGTCGTCGGCCACGAAAGGAGCGAACGGCGCGATGAGTTTGGCGACGCCAACCAGGACTTCCCACAACGTTCGGTAGGCCGACTTCTTGGAGAGGTCGAAGTCATTTGACCAGAACCGCTCCCTGGTCCGGCGGACGTACCAGTTCGAAACCTCATCGACCACGAACGACGCGATGGACCGCACCACCCGCGTCAGTTCATAGGAGTCCATCTCGCTCCTGACCTGTTTGACCAAAGAGTTGAGCCTGGAGACTATCCAACGGTCGATCTCGGGGCGGTCCGCGACCGGGATGTCGAACTCCTTTGGGTCCAGTTTGTCGATGTTGGCGTAGAGCGTGAAGAAGGAGTAGACGTTCTGCAGCGTCCCGAAGAACCTGGACGCGACCTCCTTCACGCCGTCGGCGTCAAACTTGGTGGGCACCCACGGCGGCGAGACTGCCAGGAGGTACCAGCGCAAGGCGTCAACGCCGAACTTGTCGATCATCTCCCACGGGTCAACCGCGTTGCCCTTGGACTTGGACATCTTGAGGCCGTCCTTATCCAGCACCAGGTCATTCACCAGAACGCTCTTGAACGCCGGCTCGTCGAACAAAAACGTTGAGATGGCCAGAAGGGTGTAGAACCAGCCCCTGGTCTGGTCGAGCCCCTCGCAGATGAAGTCCGCGGGGAAGTACTTCCCGAAATCGTCCTTGTGCTCGAAGGGGTAGTGCCACTGGCCGTATGGCATGGAGCCTGAGTCGAACCAGCAGTCGATGACCTCGGGCGTCCTGGTCATCCGGCCGCCGCAGGAGCACGTCAAGTGGACCCGGTCAACGTAAGGCCTGTGGGGGTCGAACGTCTCGGGGTCGATCTTCTCGATGGCCTTTTCGGCCAATTCCTTGCGTGAGCCGATGGACGTGAGCTTGCCGCACTCCTCGCACTTCCAGATGTTGAGAGGAGTGCCCCAGTAGCGGTTCCTCGACAGAGACCAGTCCACCAGGTTCTCCAGCCAGTTGCCCATTCGGCCGGTCCCCACGTGCTCGGGGTACCACTTCACCTTGTTGTTGGCCGCGATCAGCCTGTCCTGATACTTGGTCGTCGCGATGTACCAGGACTTTCGGGCGTAGTACACCAAAGGCGTGTCGCACCGCCAGCAGTGGGGGTACGAGTGGGTCATGCGCTCGGTCTTGTAGAGCATCCCGTCGTGCCTGAGTTTGCGGATGATCTGGGGATTGGCGTCCATTACGAACATGCCGGCCCAGTCAGTCACCGCGTCGATAAACTTGCCCTGCTCGTCCACAGTGTGAACCAAAGGGATGCCGTACCGCTGACATACCTTGTAGTCATCCTCACCGTAAGCAGCCGCCATGTGGACAAGGCCGGTGCCGTCCTCGGTCGAAACGTAGTTAGCCAGGGTCACGAAGAATGCCTTTGCTCCTGGCGCAAGTGAAGCCACGAAGGGGAAAACCGGCTCATACTCCACGTACTCCAGGGACTTGCCGGGGAATTCCTCCAGGATCTCGGCGTCCTCGCCCAGGACAGGGACAACCCGCTCCTTGACCAGGTAGTACACCTCGTCGCCCTTACGGGCGCGGACGTAGGTGTTCTCGGGGTTGACCGCGACACCCACGTTGGACGGCAACGTCCAAGGGGTGGTCGTCCAGATGAGTAGGTATTCGTCTTTGCCCTTCACCTTGATCTTCACGTAGATGGAGTCGATGGTCTCGTCCTTGTACCCCTGCGCCACCTCGTGGGAGGCCAGGGGAGTCCCGCACCGCGGACAGTAGGGCATGACCTTATGGCCTTCATAGATGAGGCCGGCGTCGAAGAACTTCTTCAGGATCCACCACTCGGTCTCCACATACTCGCTAAACAGGGTCATGTAGGGGCGGTCCATGTCGATCCAGTACCCGATGCGCTCGGTTAGCTCGCGCCATTCCTTCAGATAGGAGAACACCGACTCGCGGCACTGCTTGTTGAACGCCTCGATGCCGTATTCCTCGATCTCGGGTTTGGACGAAAGACCCAGCTTCTTCTCAACCTCAATCTCCACAGGGAGGCCGTGGGTGTCCCAGCCCGCCTTACGGCGGACCTGATAGCCCTGCATAGTCTTGTACCGGCAGGCGATATCCTTGAGCATCCTGGAGAGCACGTGGTGGATGCCCGGCCGGCCGTTGGCGGTCGGCGGTCCCTCGTAGAAGATGAACTCGGGCTTTCCTTCGCGCTCTGTAACACTCTTGGTCGCGATATCGTTGTCGCGCCAGTACTGCAGGACAGCGTTTTCGGATTCGTTTACAGGTCTCTTAGGGTCGACCTCTCTGAACTTGCTCAAATGAAGGCACCTCCAATTCAAAACAAAAAAGCCGCCCTGGACAGGGACGACTTGGTCGCGGTACCACCCATCTTAGCCTGCCTTCGCAGATCTGGCGCTGACAGACTCACTTTGCTGCCCCTTAACGCTGGCAATGCGGGCTGGCCTACTTGGGTTCGGCCGCCGGCTCAGGGGTGATATTCGTGAGTTCCAAGGTACCGGCATCCCACCGCCCGCCGGCTCTCTTGTCCCCGGTTTGCTCCTACTCGTCCCCGTCACAGCCTGGATATTGCTAGGATTCTACCACGCGAAGTGGCCGAAGTCGATACAGGCTGTCCGAGAGCCAAGTGGTCAGAACCTGACTAGATCGGTGGCTGCCCCGTCGCCCGATGCTTCTCCGTGAAGGAAGCCATCTCTCGCCTGAGCAGGTCGAAGTCCACGTTCCCGCCGGACACCACTACCGCCACGTTCAGCCCCGCAAACTGATCAGGGTTCTCTAGCAGGTAGGCAGGCCCCAGGGCGCCTGACGGCTCCGCTACAACCTTGTCCTTGCGCAGCAGCTCAATCATCGCTTCCTTTACAGCATCCTCGCCGGCGGTGACCACTTTGTCGATGCACTTGGAGGCGTAGGCGTAGCCAATCTCGCCGATTCCGCCGACGACGGCGTCGCAGATGGAAGGGGCTGAAGGATAGTCCTCATAGAACACTTTATCCCGCAAAGACGCCAGCATGGCCGGGCACGCCTCGGTCTGGACGCCGATCACCTTGACGCCCGGACGCATGAACTTGGCCGCCAAGCTGACGCCGGTGATGAGACCGCCTCCACCAATCGGCACCAGGATGACGTCGATTCTCGGCACAGCCTCCATAATCTCGAGGCCAATTGTCCCGTGCCCGGCGACCGCTACCTCGTCCGAAGCCGGGTCGACGTATACCTTATCCGTCCTGGCCAGGTAGGCCTTGGCTATGGAATGGGATTCGTCGTAGGTCTTACCGGAGATGTGAAGGTTTGCGCCGTACCTGCGGATCTTCTGAAGTTTGGCGTCTGGGGTGCCTTCGGGCACGAAGATGTCCGCCTTGATCCCCAAGAGTTTGGCGCAGTAGCTGACCGCCGCGCCGTGGTTGCCTGAAGAGACGGCCAGCAAACCCCTGGCGCGCTCCTCGGGAGTGAGGGAGAGGGCCTTGTTCATCGCCCCGCGGATCTTGAAAGAGTGGAGGTGCTGCAGACACTCCAATTTGAGGTATACCGAAGCGCCGGTCACGTCCGACAGGTAGTCGGACTGCACCTCGGGCGTCCGCAGGACGTGACGCGAGATACTTTCCCTGGCGCGCATGATGTCCCGGATAGTGATCAACGAAGAACCCGCCTCCTCGCCCGTTGCCGCATCACTGGTATCATCGGCATAACCTCTACATGCATTCGAGGTATCTTCAAGCAAGGGGCGGGTTCTCCTGCGTAAAGCCGGCCCTTCTAGAACTTGAAAAGCCTGCGCGCGTTACCGCCGAAGATCTGCTCCTTTACCTCATTGGCGAAAGGCAGGTCCTCTATCACACTGACCGCCTTGGCTAGGCTGCCGATCTGGTGGGGGTAGTCGCTTCCCACCATGAACTGGCTCGCCCCAAAGACGTCGACAGCGTACGCCACGGTCCTGGGGTCAAACAGCACGCAGTCGTAGTAGACCCGCTTGAGGTACTCGGACGGCAGTCCCTGCACTTTCTTGCACTCAGGGTATGCAAGGTAGCCCCTGTCCAGGCGCTCGGACAGGTAGGGCAACGTGCCGCCAAGGTGGGATGAGATGAGCTTTAGGCGTGGGAACCGGTCCATGGCGCCGGAGAATATGAGCCGGGACACGCAGACAGTGGTGTCGAAGGTGAACCCCACGGTGGCTGCCAGGCGGTAGTCCAGGTATGACGTGGACGGCGTCGGCGTGGTTGGATGGATGAACAGTGGAACGTCGAGATCGACCGCCGCAGCAAGGAGCGGCTCGAACTCGGGCAGGTCCAGCGTCTTGCCGTTCACGTTGGTGAATACAGTACCGCCGCAAAGGCCCAGTTCCTTCACGGAATGGACCAGTTCAGCGGCGGCGTCCTTGGGCGACTGCAAAGGGAGCGCGGCCATCGCCTGGAAGTGACCCCCGCTGGACTTCACTATCTCGGCAAAGCCCTCGTTGACCGCCCTCGCCATCTCGATTCCCCGGGACTTCTCCTCGACGTGAACTCCCGGAGTAGTCATGGTCAGCACCTGTAAGTCGATGCCGTGCCTCTTGATCTCCTCCACGCGGAATGCCGCGTCGGCGTGGCCCCGGTCGACCACGTTAAAGTCGCCCTCGTAGACCACGAGGAGGTTTCCGGAGGCGTCTTTTGCGGCTTTGGCCACGCAGTCGCCTTTCTTCACCGCATCCAGGTAAGCCTTGGGGTAAAAGTGATTGTGGACGTCGATAATCACTTGTCATCCTCCTTCATAATCTGATCCTTCTGCTTGAACATGAACATTCCTGTCAGCGCACACGCACCGCGTTTGCGCTTGACTAGGTTTCCGCTACTGAATTATGATCTGTTTTGGACAAGTTGTCCGCAATCCTTTAAATCACGCCCGGTGAGGCGAAAAGGAAGCGAGACTCATGACAGGCGAGAGGGCAAACCAAAGGCAGACTCCGCAGGCGCGCGCGCTGTGGCGGGGTTTTTTTATTGCCTCCGCGACTCAACATATCGAGGGAGGTCTTTACGCATGGCAATGATGGAAAAGGCCGAGATCATGGATCAGGAGCAGATGAGAAGGTCGCTCATCCGCATCGGTCACGAGATCGTGGAGAAGAACAAGGGCCTGGACGACGTGGTCCTGATCGGGGTGCAGCGGCGCGGGGTCCCGATGGCGCGGCGCCTGCAAAAGTACCTCATGGAGATAGAGAACCGGGAGGTCCCAGTTGGTGAATTGGACATCACTCTCTATCGCGACGATCTCACCCTCAAGGCCGATCAACCGATCGTTGGCCGGACCGATATCCCCTTCGATATAGCGAATAAGAAGGTCGTCCTGGTGGACGACGTCCTCTTTACCGGGCGCACGGTCAGAGCCGCGCTCGATGCTCTGATGGACATGGGACGTCCACAGAACATCCAGGTCGCAGTCATGATCGACCGCGGACACCGCGAACTGCCAATTAGAGCCGACTACGTCGGCAAGAACGTGCCGACCTCATCGAAAGAAGTCATCCACGTAAAGCTCGTTGAGGTAGATGGCCTGGACCAGGTTGCCATCGCTGAACACGAATAGACGGTGGCGCCCAATCCCATAACCGAGGAGGGTTATCTTGGCCCTGAAAGGAAAAGACCTTCTCTCGCTTCAAGAGACGAGCCAGGAAGACATGGAGATGGTTCTGTCAACCGCGCGCTCACTGAAAGAAATCCTCTCCCGCCCGATAAAAAAGGTGCCGACCCTTCGGGGAAAGGTGGTGTGCACTCTCTTCTACGAAGCCTCCACGAGGACCAGGACGTCTTTTGAACTGGCAGCCAAGTATATGTCCGCCGATACGGTGTCGATCGCTCCTTCGGGCTCGTCAGTCCAAAAAGGAGAGACCCTGTCGGACACGGCGCGGAACCTTGAGGTAATGGGCACCGACATAGTGATTATGCGTCACCCGGTCTCGGGCTCGTGCCACTTCCTGGCCAAAGTGCTGGATGTCCCGGTAATCAACGCCGGCGACGGCATGCACGAACACCCCACCCAGGGCCTGCTCGACATCTTCACGATCCTTGAATACAAATCAAAGATCCGCGGGCTCAAAGTCGCGATACTGGGCGACGTGTTGCACTCAAGGGTGGCCCGCTCCAACATCTGGGGCCTCACCAAAATGGGCGCCGAGGTCTCGCTAGCCGGTCCGTCGACGCTTATCCCGCCCTACATTAGTGAGTTGGGCGTTCGGGTCTACAACAGGGTCGAGGAGGCCATTGAGGGCGCCGATGTCGTGTACTCGCTGCGGCTCCAGTTGGAGCGCCAGAGCAAGAGCCTCTTCCCATCGAAAAAGGAATACCACGACGTGTTTGGCCTGAACAGGGAACGCCTCCGCCTCGCCAAGGACGACGCGCTGGTCATGCACCCGGGTCCCATGAACAGGGGGGTCGAGATCACCACCGACGTGGCCGATTCACCCGCATCGGTCATCTTGGACCAGGTAACCAGCGGGGTCGCGGTGCGAATGGCCATCCTTTATCTCATCCTGGGAGGCAGAGACTAATGTCGGAGATGCTCCTCATCAGAGGCGGAAGAGTCATTGACCCCGCCTCTCGGAAAGACGAAGTGGCCGACGTCCTGATAGTAGACGGGAAGATTACGAAAGTCGGGCCGGACATCTCACCGGAGGGCGCCGCAGTCATGGACGCCGCTGGGAAGATAGTCATGCCGGGCCTTATAGACCCCCACGTCCACCTGCGCGAGCCGGGCTTCGAAGAGAAGGAAGACATGGAAAGCGGGACTGCCGCCGCTGCTATGGGCGGTTTCACGGCCATCGCCTGCATGCCCAACACCGACCCCGAGACCGACAACGAAGTAGTGGTCGGGAGCATCATGCGCAGGGCTAAGGACGTGGGATTGGTCCGCGTTTACCCCATAGGCGCCGTGACCAAGGGCCGTTCGGGCAAGGAACTGGCCGAGATGGGGGAGATGAAGGCGGCAGGGGCGGTTGCGTTCTCTGACGACGGGTCGCCGGTGGCGACCGCAGAAGTGCTTCGCTGCGCCCTGGAGTATCTTAAGAGCTTCGACTGCGTCCTAATCGACCATCCTGAGGAAAAGAGCCTCTCCGAGGGCGGGCAGATGAACCGTGGGCTGACGTCCACGATCGCGGGTTTCCGGGGAATACCCGACGAATCCGAGGAAATCGCGGTGTCCAGAGACATCATGATGGCCCGTCTCACCGGCGGCAGGGTCCACCTGACCCACGTCTCGACTAAGGGGTCCGTCGAGCTCGTGAGACTGGCTAAGCAGGCCGGCCTGAATGTTACCTGCGACGTCACTCCGCACCACCTCTGCCTCACCGACGAGGTCGTGCTCCAGTCAGGATACGACACAAACACCAAAGTGAACCCCCCGCTGCGGTCAAAGAAGGATGTAGAAGCAGTGAGGGCAGGACTGGCCGACGGGACAATCGACGCCGTCGGCACCGATCACGCCCCGCACCATCTGGACGACAAGTGGGTTGAATTTGACTATGCCGAGAACGGCATCAGCGGGCTGGAAACCGCCGTGGGTCTCATGATCGACAAACTGGTCAGGCCCAACATCATCTCTTGGACCAGAATGGCTGAAGCGATGAGCCTCTTGCCGGCGCGCATTCTGGGCGTTGCGGGCGGCACGCTGGCCGAGGGATCCGTGGCGGATGTCACGGTCATAGACCCGGAGTTCGAGTGGTCGGTCGATCCGAGACGGTTTTTGTCCAAGGGAAGGAACACTCCCTTTTCGGGCTGGAGGCTCCAAGGGGCCGCTTGGGCCACCATCGTAGGCGGAAAAGTGGTCATGCAGGATAGGAGCCTGTCGTCATGACGGGCGAGACGGGCGCTGCGGTCGACGAAAGGGCGCAAGTGCTCTCTGTCGAGAGGGGAAGCGGCCGGACGGTGCGAGCCCTGCTTTCCTCGCCACAGATTGCGCGTAGCGCAAAACCCATGCAATTCGTGATGGTGAAGGTGAGGGACGGGGCCGACCCGTTCCTCCGCCGTCCGTTCAGCCTCTCGCTTATACGGCCCGACGATGGCCTCATCGGGATCACCTGGGACGTTGTCGGGCGTGGGACTGAGATCATGGCGCTTTGGGAACCTGGCCAGGAGATCCTCGTGCTCGGTCCTCTGGGTAATGGATTGGAGATTGAGCCGGTGAGCGGCCAGCCGCGACGGTTGTACCTTATCGCCGGCGGGACAGGCCTTGCGCCCATGTTCCCGCTGGCCGAGGCCGCAAAGGCCCGCGGCTGGGATGTATCGGTGTTCTACGGCGCCCGGAGCGCCGAGTTCCTCCTGGATTACTCGGTTTTCGACGGTCTCGGCTGCCACACCCAAGTGGCGACTGACGACGGCAGCCTTGGTCGGAAAGCGTTCGTGACCGATCTCGCGGCGGCCGCGCTCGCCGGGGCGGCGCCGGGCGATCTTGCTGTATCCTGCGGACCCATCCCAATGACCAGGGCGGTGAAGGCCTTGTGCTCCGGCATCGGAGTGGATCTGTTGGTTTCGCTGGAGGAAAGGATGGCCTGCGGCACCGGGCTCTGCAAAGGCTGTGCCGTTAAGGCGGCAGTATCCGAGGGGTACTACCACGTGTGTTCCGATGGGCCCGTGTTCCGGGCCCAAGACGTCGACCTGGGAGGCGCAAAGCCATGAGCGAGAGCAGCAGGATGCCTGATCTTTCCGTAGACCTTGCCGGCCTGCGGCTGAAGAACCCGCTCATAGCAGCCTCAGGGGTTTTCGGGTACGGAGAAGAGTACGCCAAGGTGGCGGATATCGGCGCTTTCGGCGCCGTGACCGTCAAGGGCACGACGCTTCATCCGAGGGCGGGCAACCCTCCGCCGCGGGTTTGCGAAACCCCTGCCGGCATGCTGAACTCCATCGGACTTGAAAACCCGGGAGCCGAGGTTGTGGCCCGGGAGAAGGTCCCGTGGCTGGCCAAGTTCGGCGTCCCCATAATCGTGAACATATCGGGCGACACCTACGATGAGTTCTCCGCGCTAGGGGCCACCTTCGAGGGAGTCAGCGGGGTGGACGCCCTCGAGGTCAATGTCTCCTGCCCAAACGTCCAGGCGGGCGGCATGGCTTTCGGGATGGATCCCCGCTCATGCTACAGGGCAACTCGCGCAGTGCGCCGCGAGTGGAAGGGACCTCTCATCGTGAAACTCTCGCCCAACGCCCCGGACATAGTGTCCATCGCGAGGGCGGCGGTCGAGGGAGGGGCATCCGCGCTGTCGCTCATAAACACCCTGATAGGTGTCGTGATAGACCTCAAGACCCGCCGCCCGGTGCTGGGGAACGTGACCGGCGGCCTTTGCGGCCCGGCCGTGAAGCCGGTCGCCGTGAGGTGCGTCTACCAGGTATCCCAGGCAGTGGATGTCCCAGTGATAGGGATTGGCGGAGTCACCGGCTACAGGGATGTCCTGGAGTTCATGATGGCGGGAGCGTGCACTGTGGCGATGGGCTCGGGCCTGCTGGTGGACCCGACCGCGCCCGCCAGGATAATGGAGGATCTTCGCCGCTACTGCGCGGAAGAGGGCCTGGCCAACCCGCAAGAACTGGTCGGGTCGGCGTGGAAGTAGAAGGTCACTCCAAAGAGACCATGACCGTTTTTTGACCCGTGTACGTGACAAACCCTGGGACCCCTCCCCGGGGTTTTCTCACTTTCATCGCGTCCAGGTAGTCGACCTCGACCTTAGACGAGCCCTTGGCGCCGGACTTCTGAGCTGCAAGCCGGGCGGCCGCCAGCAGGGCTTCTTCAGTAAGTTCTTGCCCTGCAACAGGACGCGCCAGGACGTGGGCGCCTTTGACCCCTTTGGCGTGCAGCCAAACATCGCCGGTCCTTCGGATCCTTGTTACCAGGGCGTCGTTCTGCTTGGCGCTGCCGCCTACCAGGAAGACCGAGCCGCCCGGCCCTTGGACGGTCCGCACACCACCGGCATCCGGCTTGACTCCACCGTCCCCGCCCCGGCGCATGTACGCGGCAATTTTGCGGGTCTTGACCGAAATGCCCTCACGTCTTGCCATGGCCTCGATCCTCGGAATCGCTGCGGCTATGTCGGCGACGTCCAACGACCGGTCCAGCGCCTCCCTGGTTTCGGCGAGAACCCTCTGGTCCGTCTCCAGAGCGGCTACCGAGTCCTCTAGTACCTTCTCAGCCCTCGCCAGTTTGGCGTAGGTCTGGTAATATGCCCTCGCGTTATCCCGAGAAGAGCGCTTCGGGTCCAAAGGCACCACCACTTCTTGAGGCGGGTCGGCGTAGTAGTTAGTCACCGACATCTCGGTGGCGCCCGGCGGGTTCCGCTTCCCGCTCTCGTCTATGAGGCTCGCCCACACCTTGAACTTGTCGTAGTCGTGGGACCTGGTGAGGTCTCCCGTCTGCGCCTCATGCCGGGACTGGACCTTCCTCAAGACCTTGCGGTGCAGCGCTTCGGCGTATGCGACGAGAGACTCAAACTCCCTGGACAGAGTTGCACGCTCGCGGAACGTCTTGGCAGCCAAGAGAACGCTTTCAAAAGGCGAATCCACTTCAAGGTGCGGAAGCGGAAAGACGTGGAAAAGCGGGCCTTTCGGCGAGATGTAGATGGCAGGGTAGATGCCGTCCCTTCGCGCCGGAACCGGTCCGCCGGAAGGAGATAGAAGCGTCGAAGCCATTCTAGATAGGACTGAAGCGGCTCTGGCAGCGCCCACCGTGGAGAACGGAGACAATTCCCCCTGGCCTGCCGCCGCCAGAACACCCCGGACCAAGTCCTTGCCGGCTCCCTCAACGGTCTGGCCAAGCACCTGAGCCGATGCGCCGTCGCTCGCCAGCAGAATCTCCGCAAGGTCCGCCGCGGACTTGAGACCGCCCACGAATTCCCGGATGTCCAGGCGGTTGCCCGCCGGAGGGGTGTAGGGGCTGCGGCGCTCGAAACGTCCCTCGTCCGATGGAATTATGCTTGCTTCAAGGAGGCCGTCCTTGTACAAACCTATGTTTTGCTCGCGGCCCGCCATGTCGAAGACGAGCACGTAGCGTTTCTCGTTGCCGAAGTCGTCGTGGCCGTCAAAGTCAAGGTAAAGGACTCGGTCCAGCCCGTGCTGGCGTATTTGTGAAAGGGAGCCGCCCTCCAGACGCTTGCGCAGCGCGAGGCAGAAGCCGGGCGGCGAGGGCGGGTTCTCTTTCTTCTCATCCGAGAAGCCGAAAAACGCTTCGGCGCCCTCCAAAGACAGCACCAGCCGCTCCCTCACCGAAGGACTCCAAAGCGAAAACACCAGTTCCTTCTTGCCGGGTTGCTGGATCTTCTGCACCTTCAAAGGCAGGTATCCCCCAACCTCGCACCGTATAACACTAAGCGTGATCCCGTCCAATAGCCCCACCTCGACGTCCTAAAGTATAACTCACGACCGGGGAGTGAAACAGTGCGCGACCAAGGATTTGACACCGCCTCGGCCCAAGCCCTGGCGTCCGCCCTCCGCGATAGAGGATTTACCCCGGTGCCTGCCCCCGGGGGAAGGTTCCGTGCTGTGAGAGAGCGCTGCGAGGTCCTTTTCCGCCGTGAGTGCGGGCACATCGCCATGGAAATCCCCGTCGTCAGGCTGGGGCCCGACAGACCTCTCACGCCGCCCCTAAGCGACTACCTAACTGAGAGGAATGAGGCTCGGAGGGGTCCGGGAGCCTTTTCTGTGGAAGGCGACATGATCTGGTACAAGGCCTCGGTCGCCGGCGGCGATCCGACCGCAGCTGCGGCCACCGCCCTGGCCATGCAAGCGACAGTCGAGAAAATTGGCCCCAAGATACTCAACATACTTCGTTAGCAGGTGATGTCGTGGCTGTGAGACTCCTTGCGTGCGATCTCGACGGGACCCTCTTGGGACCCGGCGGATCCGGTCTGGAAGCGGCCAAACAGGTGGTCGAGTACTGCAGGGCAAGAGGCGTCGCGTTCACTATCGCCACCGGCCGGGTGTTTGGTTCGGTCGAGAAGTACCTATCGTACCTGGAGGTCAGCGGCCCGGTTGTGACTAACGGGGGCGCCGTGGTGGCGTCATTAGGCAAGGACCCGATCATGCAAAGGACAATTGACGCGCAAACCGCTTGCCGTATCGCTACGCACCTCCGCAGCCTGCGCTTGCCTTTCTACTTCATTGCCGGGAAAGATATGTTCACCGAGTGGGCGGGACCCGAAACCGGTCAGTACTCGGCGAGCATATCATTCGACATAACCGTGGTGCCGTCGTTGGATGCAATGAGGATCGCTCCCACCCAAATCGCGGTGAGAGTCCCAGCGGAGGCAGCCCGCGAATACGTTTTGGCCTTCAAAAAGGCATTTGCTCCCGGCGCAACGGTGCTACTGAGCTTGCCTCATCTCATAGAATTCCAGGCTGCGGGAGTCTCGAAGGCGTCTGCTCTGGAAGTCCTGGCCCGGGAAATCGGAGTATCCAGAGAAGACGTGCTGGCCGTCGGCGACAGCCTAAACGACCTCGACATGCTGGCTTGGGCCGGGCGGAGCGCATGCGTCGGCAACGCCCATCCGCAAGTCGCAGCGCTGGTAGGCCAGGTGGCGGCGGGCCACTTTTCTGAAGGAGTTCTGGAGATCGTCAAGAAAGTTCTGTGACGCTAGTACTTCCCATGAAAGCGAGGTCTTCGTCCTTGGCTAGGAACGTGAAAGCTCCAAGGGGCGTCCAGCTGTCGTGCAAGGGCTGGCAGCAGGAAGCGGCGCTCCGGATGCTCATGAACAACCTTGAGGTTGGCGAGAATCCAGAGGAACTCATCATATACGGCGGCACGGGGAAGGCCGCCCGGAACTGGGAGTGCTATGACGCCATCGTGGCGGCTCTCAAGGATCTGGGCGATGAGGAGACTCTCCTCGTCCAGTCGGGCAAACCCGTCGCCGTGTTCCCGACCCACCGCCTCGCCCCCAGAGTCCTGATATCCAACGCCATGCTTGTACCCAAGTGGGCGACCTGGGAGGACTTCTGGGAGCTGGAAGGCAAAGGGCTCACGATGTACGGACAGATGACCGCCGGGAGCTGGATCTACATAGGCACTCAGGGCATCCTCCAGGGCACATACGAGACGTTGGCTTCTTTGGCCACCATGAAGTTTGGCGGTAGCCTGGCAGGCCGTCTGGTCCTCACTGCCGGACTAGGCGGCATGGGCGGCGCCCAGCCGCTGGCCGTTACGATGAACGACGGAGTCGCCATTATCGTCGAGGTAGACCCATCGAGGATAAAACGCCGCCTGGATACCGGTTACGTTGACATCCAAGCAAAGGACCTGGTTGACGCGGTCGCTATGGCCAGGAAAGCCATCTCCGAGCGGAAGCCCCTGTCCATAGCCGTCCTGGGAAACGCGAGTGAGACCCACGGCGAGCTTCTGAAGATGGGCGTGGTGCCGGATGTGGTCACTGACCAGACTTCGGCGCACGACGCGCTGAACGGATACGTCCCCGGCGGCATGTCCTACGAAGAGGCGCTTGCGCTTCGCCGCGAGGACCCACAGACCTATGTGAAGCTCTCGATGGAGTCCATGAGGCGCCACTGCGAGACCATGGTGGAGATGCAAAATAGGGGCTCAGTGGTGTTCGACTACGGCAACAACCTCCGGGGCCAGGCCAAGGTCGCCGGTTACGGGGACGCGTTCGCGTACCCCGGCTTTGTTCCGGCTTACATACGCCCGCTGTTCTGCCAGGGAAGAGGTCCGTTCAGGTGGGCGGCGCTGTCGGGTGACCCCGCCGATGTCCTGGCCACCGACAAGGCCGTCCTGGAGCTGTTCCCCGAGAACAAGTCTCTGGCGCGATGGATTGAAAAAGCCGAGAAGCACGTCCAGTTCCAGGGGCTGCCGGCCAGGGTCTGCTGGCTGGGGCTGGGCGAGAGGAAGAAGTTCGGACTTGCGATCAACCGGATGGTGAAAGACGGCGTCCTCAAAGGGCCTATCGTGATAGGCAGAGATCACCTGGACACCGGCTCAGTAGCCTCCCCGTACAGGGAGACCGAAGGCATGAAGGACGGCTCGGACGCCATAGCCGATTGGCCTATCCTCAACGCCCTTGTGAACGCGGTTTCCGGCGCAAGCTGGGTGTCGGTGCACCACGGTGGGGGAGTCGGGATTGGACTCTCCATCCACGCAGGTATGGTGGTGGTGGCTGACGGCTCTGATGAAGCCACGTGGAGGCTGGAGCGGGTCCTCAACACAGACCCGGGCACCGGAGTCGCGAGACATGCCGACGCCGGCTACGAAGAGGCCGTGGAGACGGGGAAGAGGCTGGGGCTCAAGATGCCCATGATAAAGTAGCGCTCCAAGACCCAAAGGATCGCGGGTGCGGGCGCAAGCCCGCCCCCGTGATAGTCACCAGCTTTGTCGGAGGATTCGTGGCTGAATCGCTGTTCCCGGGGGCCCCGATTCCGCCATGGGTGGTCGAGGGCGCCGCCATTTAGTTCCCCTATGCAGGATAAGCCAGGCCCGCCTAGAATTTCCTGGGGATAGGGCGAGGAAAGGCGGGTTAGACTTCCAACAATGACGATCGAAAGGCTAAAAAGCCAAATACTAGATCAGATAGACCACAACGCCGGCAAGATCAAAGAGATTGGCGAAGACATATTCCGGCACCCTGAGCTGGGGTACAAGGAGACACGGACGGCCGGCATTGTCGCCAAAACGCTGTCCGACCTCGGACTTGCAGTGACCGAAGGGCTTGGGATCACCGAAGTGGCTGCCCGGCTTAATACCGGGCGCCCGGGCCCAAAATCCAGAGACCGCATACGTGCTCCCGGCCAAGTTGATGGCGCTCACGGTGGTTGACCTGTTGTGGGATGACGCTTCCTTGGCGCGGAAGGTTAGGGCCGACTTCCGTCCGGCTATGAGCATTGATGAGTACTTCGCTATGTGGGACCGCGCTCTCGGCGTCGGCGCGCAGTAAAGAATCAGGGGAGGTTTTCGCTAGATGCCCAGACAAAGATGGCTTTGGGTCTTGGTCGGGATCGCGCTGGCAATTGGGCTTGCTGCCACGGCGCTCGCGACCTTGTACACGGACGTGCTGTGGTTCAAAGAAGTCGGGTTTCTTTCGGTATTCACCAGGATCCTGACGGCCAGGGTAGGGATCGGCCTGGCAGGCGGGCTGATCTTCTTCCTAATAACTTTCGTGAGCCTTGAGGCCATACTCTGGCGGCGCCAGGACCTGACCTTGATCGGCGGGTTGGTGATGCCCATCCCCATTACTCTGCCACGAAGAGCGAGACGATGGATACTCCTGCCCGCGGCGGTCGTGGGGGTGCTGGGAGCTCTGGCGGCCTATACGCAGTGGCACGTGGTCCTGGCATTCTTCAACCAGACGCCCTTCGGCGTCGCCGACCCGTTCTTCGGCAAGGACGTCAGTTTCTACATTTTCGGATTGCCGTTCGTTAGGCTTATCCAGCAGCACTTGTGGGTAGCCCTTCTGACCTCGTTGCTGGTATCGGCCCTTGTGTATTTTGTGCTGGGAGACCTCCGGTTCGCCCCGCGCCGCCTCATGGTTGAGCGCAGGGCCAGAGTCCACCTTTCGATCCTGGTGGCCGTGCTCTTTGCCGTCAAAGCATGGGGGTACCAGATAAATATCTGGAATCTCATGTACTCCCCGCGGGGCGCGGCTTTCGGAGCTTCTTACACCGACATACACGCGCAGGTCCCGGCCTTCCGGCTCCTAATGATCGTGGCTCTGGCCGGCGCTGCCTTGTCGCTACTGGGCCTCGCCGTTCGCAGCTTCCGTTACATAGCCTTCTCTGTGGCCGGCCTCGTGGTCCTTGGGATGGTGATAGGGTACGCTTATCCGACCTTCATGCAGCAGTTCACGGTGTCACCCAACGAGTTGGCCTACGAACTGCCTTTTATCGAGCAGAACATCAAATTCACCAGGCAGGCATTCAACCTCGACGAGGTTGAAAGGGTGGAGTTCCCGGCCGTCGACACTCTGACTGCCGAGGACCTACGCGCGGACCAGGGTACCGTAACCAACTTCCGCTGGTGGGACTACCGGGTCTTGAAAGATGCGTACACGCAGGTCCAAGAGATCCGGATGTACTACAAGTTCAACGACGTGGACGTCGACCGCTACACGGTGGATGGGCAGTACAGACTGGTGCTGCTTTCCCCCAGGGAACTGAACATCAACTCCCTGCCGGCCGAGGCTAATACCTGGATTAACCTCCACCTCAAGTACACTCACGGCTACGGCGTGGTCATGAGCCCGGCGTCGGAGGTCACCGCCGAGGGACTTCCCGCTTTCTACTTCTCGGACATACCGCCCAAGACGAGCACGGATCTTAAGCTCGACCGCCCTGAGCTGTACTTTGGCGAGCTCACCAACCAGTACATAGTCGTCAACACCAAAGAACCCGAGTTCGACTACCCCCGCTCTACCAGCGATGACATCGCGCCCACCTTCTACCAGGGAACCGGGGGCGTCCCGGTTGGGAGTCTCTTGTCCAGACTGGCCTTCATGCTGCGCTTCAGGGACTACCAAATCCTGGTCTCAGGCGCCATGACCCCGGAAGCCAAAGTGGTGTTTCGGCGCAACATCATGGAGAGGGTCCAGACCATCGCTCCGTTCTTCATGTACGACTCGGATCCGTACATGGTCGTGGCCGACGGCAAGCTCTACTGGATCGTCGACGCCTACACCGTTTCCGCCAACTATCCCTATAGCCAACCTGACCCGGTGACCCGCCTCAACTACGTCCGCAACTCGGTCAAGGTAGTCATCGACGCGTACAACGGCGGTATGAACTTTTACCGGGCCGACGAAGAAGACCCGGTGCTGGCCACCTACGCCAAAATATTCCCGAACCTGCTTACCCCGATATCCCAGATGTCGGAATCCCTAAAGTCACACATCCGGTATCCCGAGGACCTGTTCAAGATTCAGAGCAGGGTACTCCTCACGTACCACATGACCAACCCCGGCGTATTCTACAACAAGGAAGACTACTGGGAGATCCCGACAGAGATATATGGAAATGCCGAGGCAGGAGTCCAGCCGTACTACACGGTCATGACGGTGCCGGGGGAGCCCAAGCCTGAGTACGTGCTTATGACGCCGTTCACGCCGCGAGGCAAACCAAACATGACGGCGTGGCTGGCCGCGAGGTGCGACCCGGACAAGTACGGGAGCCTGCTCATGTACTCGTTCCCCAAGGATAAGCTGGTGCCAGGTCCAATGCAGGTCGAGTCTCTGATCTCCCAGAACCCCCAGGTGTCACAGAGCATGACGCTGTGGGGCCAGGTGGGGTCCCAGGTCATACGAGGCAATCTCTTGACGCTACCCATCAAGGATTCGCTGCTCTACATCGAGCCGCTGTACATTCAGGCCGAAAAGATCAAGATACCGGAACTTAAGCGGGTGCTCATGTACTACGGGGGCAAGGTCGTGATGGGAACTTCGACCGAAGACGCGCTGGCGCAGCTGTTCGGGACTGCTGTTCCAGTCACTCCCGGCACTACGCCGCCCACGACTGGGGGACCGGTCGGCGTGGCCGATCTGGTCGCAAAGGCCAACCGGCTTTGGACCGAGGCGCAGGAGTTCCTCCGCGCAGGGGACTGGACGGGTTACGGCAATGCTATCGCGGAACTCGGGCGCGTGCTCACGGAGCTGCAAAGGACCTCCAACCCGTGAAGATCGCTTGACAGCAGAAAGATACGCCAAATAGTATCGATAGAATAAACGGAGGTCCCGTGGGGGGAATGACGCTTGTCTTCACCAGGTGAAATGCCAGATGTGAGAGTTGCCGGCCTGCACGCCCATGACGGGGAAGTCGCACGCGTGAAGGGATGGCTCTATAACCGCCGGTCGTCCGGCAAGGTGATGTTCCTGATCCTCCGGGATGGGACAGGCACTGTACAGTGCGTGGCCACTAAGGCCGACCTGGGAGACGACCTGTTCAGAAAGGTCGACAGCCTGAACCACGAATCGTCTTTGATGGTGGTCGGGTCCGTCCACAAGGACGATAGGGCCCCTGGTGGCTATGAGCTGCAGGTCAAACAGATCACGGTGGTCGCCGAGGCGGCGCCCGAGTACCCTATCTCCCTGAAGGAACACGGGGCCGAGTTTTTGTTGGATAACCGGCACCTTTGGATCCGCACACCGAAAGAGGCCGCTATATTGTCTGTGCGCGCCGAAGTAATGCGCGCGTCCAGAGAGTTTTTGGACAACCAGGGATTCCTGGAAGTCAGCTCGCCTATCCTGACTCCCAACGCGTGCGAGGGCAAGAGCACTCTATTCTCCACCAAGTACTTCGATGAAATGGCGTACCTCTCCCAGAGCGGCCAGCTCTACAACGAGGCGACCATAATGGCGCTGGGCAAGGTCTATTGCTTTGGGCCGACTTTCAGGGCCGAGAAGTCAAAAACCCGAAGGCACCTGACCGAGTTTTGGATGGTTGAGCCTGAGGCCGCCTTCATGAGTTTTGAGGAGCTCCTGGTGCTGGAGGAGGACATGATCTCCTTCGTGGTGAAGAGGGTCGTGGAACGGCGAGAGGGCGAACTGCGTCAAATCGGTAGAGATCCTGCGGACCTTGCCAACATCAAGGCTCCTTTCGCCAGGATCAGCTACGACGACGCGGTGAAGGCGCTGCAAGACATGGACGTTGATATGAAGTGGGGGGATGACTTCGGCTCTCCCCAGGAGACGTCGATCGCCTCTATGTTCGACAAGCCTGTGTTTGTCACACGGTATCCTACCGCCGTGAAGGCGTTTTACATGCAGCCTGACCCGCAGCGGCCAGAGGTGGTGTTGGCCTCAGACCTGCTGGCGCCGGAGGGCTACGGCGAGATCATAGGCGGCAGCGAGAGGATCAGCGACTACGACCTGCTAAGAAGTCGCATCGAAGAGAATCACTTGCCCATGGAAGAGTTCGGCTGGTATCTTGATACCCGCAAGTATGGTTCCGTGCCCCATAGCGGGTTTGGGTTGGGCGTCGAGCGCATGGTGGCGTGGCTGTGCCACCTGGATCACCTGCGGGAGGCATCGCCGTTCCCCAGGATGATAACCAGGCTCCGCCCGTAGACCTGCTGGGGCTAGGAGGGAGGCAGACTCGTGGCCGGCGTTGAGGAGTATCAGGAAAAGCTCCGAGAGATAGGCTCGGAGATCAGGGCTCAACGGGAGTCTTTGGGACTCTCCATCGGAGAGGTCAGCGACAGGACTAAGATCCGGTCCAAGTACCTATTGGCTGTTGAAGCCGGGGACGAGTCGCCTGCCCCTGGCACGACCTATTTCAAGGCGTTCCTGAAGACCTACGCCACATTCCTCGGCCTGGACGGACTTGCCTACTCCCAGGCTTACCAAAGGGCGGTGGAGGAAAGAGACGCGCCGCCCATGCGGGTGAAACCGCGCCCCTCTTCGCAGAGCGAGGCGCCGCCGGCCGAACACGAGCCGGTGCCCGAAGTACCCGTGTCGCGTCCCAACGCCCCGGTCCGGCGGGACTTGCCAGCGCATCGACCTGCCGCGCGGCGGCCAAGAAAGTCAGGTCGCCCCTTCATGTGGGCTTTCATCCTCCTCTTCATCGTGGCTATAGGGGCGTACGTGGCGGTAACATGGGAAGCCGAGCCCGCCGTGACGCCGGAACCCCCCGTCTCAACTACGCCTCCGCCGTCCGAATCGCCGCCGGTCGTGACTCCGCCGCCCGAACCTCCGGCGCCCAAGATCGTGAGGACCGACCCGAACAAAGAGGCGACCGTGTTCACCGTCGACCGTACACCTGTTGAACTCGTGATCCGCACAGCGGAGGGTAAAGACTCCTTCTGCTGGGTGAGAGTCAGCGTCGACGGCGAGCTGGCCTTCGAGAAAACCCTGTCGCCCGGCCAGGAGCAGAAGATCACCGGCAAGTCCGAGATCAAGGTGCGTGCGGGAAAGCCGTGGGTGATCTCGCTCATCGTGAACGGACAGGATCAGGGCAACGCAGGAGAGTTTGGACCGGTTAAGGACATCACCGTGCGCGCCGCGCAATAGTAATCTTTCGGGAGTGCTGATCTTGGCGCGGCGACCGTTGTTGGCGGCCAGGCGCGTTGCTTGGCTCACGTTGATCTGCATGTTAGGCTTCTTGCTCTTGCCGCGGGCGTCTGTCCTTGCGGCCCCTTCGGTTTCAGCTCAGCCTCCGTACCTGTCGTGCGAAGCCGCAATCTTGATCGAATGGCAGACAGGAACGATCCTTTGTGACAAGAACGCCTTCCGCAGGATGTACCCCGCAAGTATCACCAAGATGATGACCGCGCTCCTGGCTCTCGAGAATGGAAGGCTTGACGACCTTGTGGAGATCTCCGCGGAAGCAGCCGACCAGCCCGGCTCCAGCATGTATTTGAGGTCAGGCGAGGTGTTTTCTCTTACCGACCTGCTCTACGGCCTTATGCTGAATTCCGGCAATGACGCCGCCTGGGCGATCGCCGAACACATAGGCGGCACCGTCGGCACTTTCTTCAACATGATGAACCAAAGAGCTGAAGACATCGGCGCTATCAACACACGCTTTCAAAACCCTCACGGGCTCACCGACCCAAATCACTACACCACGGCTTTCGACCTCGCGCTCATAGCCAGGACTTGCTTGCGGCACCCGTATTTCAAGCACCTGGTAGCTACAAAGGAAAAAGACGTGATTGACGCCAGGCAGGAAACGCGCATCCAGCTTGCCAATACCAACCGCCTACTGTGGGCCTATTTGGGCGCCGACGGCGTGAAGACGGGGACCACGGAGTCTGCCGGTCAGTGCCTGGTAGCCTCGGCGACTCGAGACGGCATGAGGCTCCTGGCCGTGGTGTTGAACGCGGGCGACCGCTGGGACGACGCTGCGCGACTACTTGATTTCGGCTTCAACAACTACCGCGTGACGCAAGTCGCCCGCGCCGGGGAGACGCTGCTCGCTCTGCCAGCCAGAGGCGCCACGCAGTCGAAAGTCCCGCTCTCGTGCGCCACTGACTTACTGGCGTGCGTACCCAAATACTCTTTGGGGTTATGGATTGACCTGGATCTGCCTTCCAGCGTGAAAGCGCCCTGCCCGGGCGGCGCGGTGGTGGGCCGGGCTTTGCTCAAACTGGGCGAGGACGTCGTGGGCAGGACGGACCTCCTGGCAGGGGAGTGGGTCAACAAAAAGACCCCCGCCGGCAGGGCGGTCCGCGCGCTGACATCTCTCGCGCGAATGCTTGCCCGGCTAGGGGTCTTCTAGGCTACTTCACGCCTTTTACGAGGACCGAGAGGGGCACCGCCGACAGACCGCGATCCGTGAGGCTCTTGTGAAGCGCGGTCAGATAACTCTGCGCAGGCTCAAGTCCTTTTCGTGCCACGCGCACCAAGATGAAGTCCCCGGGCTTCACCGACCCGGCCAGTTTGGATGCCGCCGTTTCCTCCTTGCCTCTCATCGATCCGGCGTCAAAGCCGTGTTTGACCGCCTGGTACCCTTCCTGGAACGCCACGGTCACAATGGTGTCGCTGTAGCGGCCCAAGGGCGGATAGAGGAAGGGGACCGGCTCTATCCCTGCCTGGATCAGCGCTTGTCTGGAGCGGAGCAGGCGGTCCCTCACCTCCGCCGCAGAAAGCTTGTCGAGCGCCTTTTGGTCGGTACCCTTCACGCCCAATTCGTGGCCCTTTGCTGCGATCTCTTTAGCCGCTGCCGTAGCGGACTCCACCGTAGTCGTGTCGAGGAACCAGGTGGCCTTCACCTGCAGAGTCTCAAGCGCGGCCAGGGCCTCGGAGATCTCCTCAGAACCGGCTTGCGACACGTCCACCATGAGTCCTACGTTGGGCAGAGTCGTGTTGACCCGACTTAACGGGGAAATCTTTGCCGCTGTCTCTTTCTCGCCTCCGTACAATGAAAGGCCCACGCGAGTCCCCAGGAGGACCAGGACCAGCGCCAACACCAGGACTATCTTCTGCCTGGTCCCGGGCTTCATGTAGATGAGCACGCCTTTTCATCCTCCCTTCCGGAAGCGGCAAAGGCGCAGCCTCAGCCCGTCCTTCCGCATCTAATGTTTATGAGAGGACCGAAGGGGCTATAACTGTGGCCAACGCAACGGCGGGGCGGCTAAGCGGTAGGAGGGAGGCGCCGGTTTAGGCGCCTAAGCCGCCGCAGGAGGGACGGAGGAGGCTCCTCACCGCGATCTTCGTGACGGGAGACGGCCGTACAGACCACTTCCTTGCTCTTGGCAACGTCGCCGGAACCCAACTCGTAACAGCGGGCAAGCCAAAGGTAGTCATCGTCCTTGGCCTGGCCTGAGGCCACTACTTGCTCCCAGGCCTCGGCGGCCCCCTTCCAATCCCCCTGGCGGCGCAGGACCTGGCCCAAGAGCCGTTTTTGGTAAGCGACATCGGCTGCCGCGCCGGGCAGGCTCTGAAGGGCGGTCTCGAGGCAGCGCCTGGCGAGGTCCAGGTTGCCCTTGCGAAGGTGAAGTTTGCCCGCGCCGCCCAAGGCGTGGGCGTCACCCGCCTGCGCCTCCCCGGACACCACGTGGCTTAGGACCCACACAAGGCACGCCATGTCCAGGATGTCCAGGCGGTTGTGCTTCATGACCGGCTCCAGTATTGAAGCGTCTTCGTCCCGCTCGTATATGAAGTACAGGGCCGGAATGAGGTGGCCGGGGATATCGCCGTCCCTGACCGTCCCGGTGAACCGCCTAATAGCCTCCTTCAGGCTCTGGCCATACTCGGGCCGCCTGCCCATGTTCCTGACCAAAGAGAGAAGATCGAGGTGTGCGTCGGGAACCGCAGGCGGCCGCAGACCGCACATCGTGAACCTGCTGTTCAGCACGGGAACGTCGAAGGCCTTCCCGTTGAACGTGACCAGCGCTTGCCGGCCCGCCATGCGACTTTCGACCTCCTCCAGCAGGAACTCCTCGCTCGAACGGTCCTTGAGAAACAGTTGGACGATGTGGAAGTCCCCGTTGACCCACTCCCCGAACCCGACCAGAAAGGCGACAGTGGCTGCCCCGGTAAGGCCGGTGGTCTCTATGTCCACATAGAGCCAGCGGTCCAGGCTTGAAAGGCACGGCTCCAGAGAACGCAGGGCAGGCAGAGCGTCTTCGGGAGGCCTTCGCAGCTCGCTCACGGCGCCCCCGGGGTAAACCGCTCGGACGACGCGGAAATGCTCTCCGTCCTCGGTTTCCAGCGAGGAAGGCGCGACCTCGCGCGCTGCAGCGCTGCCCGGACCGATCCTGGGAACCGGCGGGAGTCGCGGGAAGTCAGGTAGGTCCCCGTCAGAAGCCCTTTTGGCCTCCATGTCGCGGATCATATTGCGGAGGTGGTCAATGATGTCTCTTTGTGACAATCCGGGTCACCTCAACGCCGCGCGCAGGATATCCAGGCAAAGCTTCTTCACGCCCTCGCCAGTTTCACCGGCGGGTCCCACGCAAGCAGGGCACCCATCGACGCACTGGCAGCCCGATATCAGCTCCTGGGCGGCTCGCAGCATTTCCGGCAAGAGCTTGTAGGCTTTCTCCGAGAGCCCTACGCCTCCCGGATAGGAATCGTACAGGTACACAGTGGGCTTGCCGTCGAAGGACGATCGCACCTCCACCGAAACACCGAGGTCTCGCTTGTCGCTCATGAGGAAAAGCGGCGCTATGTTCAGAAGTATGTTGGCCAGGCCCGAAAGCGCTCCTCCGACCACACGAGGGTCCATGGACGAGACTATTTCGTCGGGCAGGGTGAACCACGCCCCCTGGGTGTGCAGGTTCATCTCCGGAATGCCTATCCTGCCCCAGCCGACGTTCTCGTTGGTGTAGAGCTTTATCTTCTTGAATATGGTCGCAAGAGCGGTGACCGACAGTTCGCCAAACTTGGGGGAGAGAAACGACGCCTCATCGTCTTTCTCCACGGAGATCACCCGCACGCCCACCGCCAGGTCCGCGTCGGTGTAGTAGTCCACGTTCACCTTCTTGACGTAGGCCTTCTTGGCGGGGTAGTCCAGTTTGTTGACATGGTACTGCTGCCCGCCGTGCATGTAGATGGCCTCATCGTGGATAAGCATCGGAGCGGCGAACCAGTCGACCTCGCCTATGACCTTGGCGCCCTCGGTTACGTCGACCACCACGAAGTTGTCGGACGAGGCGGACCGCAGGTTGACCCCCGCGGCAGGGAAGGAGTCGGACGACCAGTTCCACCGGTTGCCTGACCTGTGCAGGATATCCTGGTCCTTGAGGTGCTCCAAGTATGGGGTCACGTCCTGGCCGCAAAGCACGGGACCGTCCTCCTTGAACGGGAGCTCGTAGGCGGCGCACTTGACGTGTTCACCCAAGATGTATGGGTTGTCAGGGTTGATCAGGCCGTACTCGGGCGACTGGCTAAAGAAATAGTCAGGGTTCCTGACCATGAACTGGTCAAGGGGTGAGAGTCCGGCGATCAGGATCGCGACGGAGCTGCCGGCGCGCCTACCCGCCCGTCCGGCCTGCTGCCAGGTGCTGGCGATAGTGCCGGGGTATCCCGCCAAAATGGCGCAGTCCAGGTTGCCGATGTCGATCCCCAGTTCCAGGGCGTTGGTCGCGGCTACGCCAAGGATTTCTCCTTTGCGAAGTCCTTTCTCGATGGCGCGCCGCTCATTGGGCAGGTAGCCCCCGCGGTACCCCTGGATCCGGTCCTTCTCAAACCTCTCCTTGTAGGAATTGCGCAGGTACTGAACCAGAAGCTCGACCGATACCCTCGAACGCGCGAACACGATGGTCTGCACTCCACCGGCGATGAACCGCGAGGCCATCCTTGCCGCGGCATCTATGGCGGACTGCCTCATGGACCCATCCCCCGTCAGGGCTGGAGGATTGAAGAAGACGAAGTGCTTGGCCGCGGTGGGCGCGCCGTTTTCCTCGATCAAAGACACCGGCTCACCCACCATCATCTCCGCGAGTTCCCCGGGGTTCGCGATGGTCGCAGAGGTGAAGATGAACTGGGGGTGCGACCCGTAGAACTGGGCAAGCCTGCGAAGCCGGCGCAGCACGTTGGTGACGTGGCTCCCAAAAACACCCCGGTAGCCGTGCATTTCGTCTACCACTACATACTTGAGGCCTGAGAAAAGCTTGACCCAAGTTGGGTGATGGGGTAGGACCGCCTGGTGCAGCATGTCCGGATTGGTGATGATCACTTGCCCGACCTCTTTGGCAAGCCGCCTCTTCTCTGCGGGAGTGTCGCCGTCGAAAGTGAAGCTCTCCACCTTGAACTTGCCTTTGGCTCCGAGGTCCGCGACCTCGGCCAGCTGGTCCTGCGCCAGAGCCTTCGTGGGGAAGATGTAGAGCGCCCGCGAAGACGGGTCCTTGAGCACGCAGTCCAGCACCGGCAGGTTGTAACAAAGAGTTTTCCCCGATGCCGTCGGCGTCACTATGCAGACGTTCTTGCCGGACTTTATGAGGTCATAGGCGTCTCGCTGGTGGCTGTACAGCCTGCTTATCCCCTTGGACGACAGAGCAGCGGCGAGGGATGGGCAGACATCGTCCGGCACCGGGACGTAGTTGCCCTCGCTCGCGTCCACCCGGTGCCACGCCGTGACGCACGACAGGAACCTCGGATCGTCCCTCATCTCGAAAAGTATCTGTTCAGGGGTTTTCTTCATATCCGGTAGGCCTTGCGGCCCAATGCCCCCCTTCGCGTCTTAGGGAACGGCTGGGATCTTGCTCGAAATCTACAGGAGGAGTAGGGGTTAGCCGATAATCACCCATTCCTTCTTTTGCCCTATGCCTCACGCGCCTTCACGCTGGGTGAGGAATTGCTTCGCCCATAGTACTATGTTAACTATCCACCTAATTCTAGCAAAGAAGGTGTAACCCAAATTGACTCACTCATACCAAAGATGGGCGAGAACGGCACTGATCCCTGTCTGCGCCATACTGATGTTCGCCGTCATGTTCCTTTCACCTATTCGAGCATGGGCGGCCCCGATCCTCCGGACAGACAACGAAGGGGATGCCGTCGCGAGTCTCCAACAATCCCTTGCTGACCTGGGGTATAGCCCTGGTCCAGTCGACGGGGATTTCGGCCCACGCACTGATGCTGCGGTTCGGGCGTTCCAGAAGTCTGCGGGTCTTTCGACGGACGGAATCTGCGGACCGTTGACCTGGGCTGCCCTCGACCGCAACCTCGCGGAATCGTCGAGAGGCGGCACGGTTGTCCGCGGCCGCACCCTCGCGGGCAAGACAATCGTAATCGACCCGGGCCACGGCGGAAACGAACCCGGAGCCATCTCCGCATGGGGAGACAAGGAGAAGGACTTCACCCTGGCCATCGGGCTCAAGGTAGAGGAATACCTCGAAGCGCAGGGGGCCGAGGTAGTCATGACCCGGTACGGGGACTATCCACCGGGGAGCGACTGGGGTTGGACCGTCGACGAACTGGCGGCTCGCGCGTCCTTGGCGAACACCAACAGGGCCGACCTCTTCGTCAGCATCCACGACAACGCCTACCCGCAGGACGCCAGCATTTCCGGGGTGATGGGGTTCTACAGGAGGGACTCGGCTGAGTCCGCAAGCCTCGCCCGCAGTCTGGCGCAGGGAGTGAGCAAGTCTACCGGGCTTAAGATGATCGACGTCCAGGTCGGACCGTACTACGTCCTGAACCACACCGAGATGCCTGCCGCGCTGGTCGAAGTGGGATTCATGACCAACTACGGCGATGTCGCCGCACTGCGCACCTTCTCGTTCGTAGACAGCGCCGCAAAGGGCATTGTGAGTGGAATTCTAGACTATCTCTCCAAGTAACAGCATACATAGCTTCCGCGTAAGCTGCTCTGCCGGTCGCAATTCCGGCGGGCCGAGGCGGTGGCGGGATGCTGGTCGCTCTTGTCGGCCAACCAAATAGCGGGAAGAGCGCGATACTAGCGAAGCTGACTGGTGCCCGGGTAATGACGTCAAACTACCCGGGCACAACTGTCGAACTGGTCTTTGGGCGGATCCCTGATAGCGACGTCGAAGTCTTGGACACTCCGGGCATCTACTCCCTGCACGCTTTCACTCGTGAGCAGCAGGTGACCAGAGACGTCCTGGAGGGACACTCGCCAGACCTCGTGGTGAACGTCATCGATGGCGCCAACCTCCATCGCCACCTGTCGCTAACCCTGGCCCTCCTCCATTTCAAGATACCTATGTTAATCGCGGTCAACTGCGTCGACCGGCTACGGGACTCGGGCTTTGCCGTGGACGAGACCCGCTTATCCCTTGCGACCGGCGCGCGGGTGGTCTCGACTTCAGCCGCTACCGGAGAAGGGATGGACCGGCTGATGTCTGAGATAAGGATTGGGCGTGCCGGCGCGCTTGATCGGCCAGACCGACGGCAACCCCAAGACCTCCAGGACCTCCACGACCTTCAGGATCTCCAGTGCCTCCAGCGCGAAGCGGCCGCCCTCGCAGACTCGGCGCTTATCCCCCTTGGAGCGAACACGCGCGGCACGCGGTCCCGAAGAGCCCGGCTGACCGGCCGGATCGAGGACGCCCTGGACCGGCCTCTGGCTGCGTACCTCGGCCTTGGCGCCGCCCTGGCCGTGGCCTGGAAGTTCATATCGTGGGCTCTGCCGTTCTCTGAGGCCGTTGTTCGGCTGCTGCTGGACCCGGTGGGCGTCTATCTTGCGCGGCTGCTCTCGGCAGCCCTCCCGAAAAGCCCGCTGTCGGTCACCATCTCGGACGCTCTGACGGAAGGCATCGTCCTCCCGCTGGCGACAGTGCTCCCTGCCATGATCCTGGCGTACTCACTGATCGCGCTCCTGGAGGACACCGGCCTTCTCAGCAGATACGCGGCGCTGGGCGATCTCCTGACGGGCACATTGAACCTTCCGGGGCAAGCGCTGATCCCTTTCATGCTAGGTTTCGGTTGCCGAGTCCCCGGACTGCTCTCGGCCAGGATTCTCCCATCCCAGGAGTCCCGCCGCAATGCCTCGATACTTATCGCGGCTCTGGTGCCATGTGCAGCCACAGTCTCGCTTGCGTGGACAACGCTGGCGCGGTTCAGGGGGAACCCGCTTGTTCCCATCGTCGCCCTCCTGGTGTCGACGTTTGCCCTGGCCAGGCTCCTCAGACTCACCTCGGGGAGCGCCAAGGACCCCCTGGTACTCGAACTTCCGCCCCTGCGTATGCCCACCTTGGGTAACATGACAATGAAGACCCAGATGAGGCTCTCGGGATTCTTTACCGGCGTCCTGCCGCTTGTGATCGCGATGAACGTCGCGATCCGCCTGCTCATGGCCTACGGCAGTTCCGTTGCCTCCGGCGTGTCCTCTTTCGCCAGGACGGTCTTCGGAATTCCGCCTCAAGCTTTCGTCGGAGTCCTGCTCACCATGCTGCAGCGCTACCTCGCGCCCCTGTTCTTGTTGCAGCAGGATCTGACGCCCAGGGAGGCCACCATCGCCGTCACCATGGTGGCGCTGGGGTTCCCGTGCCTTCCGTCGACCGTGACTCTCTGGCGCGAGCAGGGCCCATCTGCCGTCCTCCTGACCTTCCTAGCATCAGCCTGCCTCTTCATGGGATGGGGGGCCCTTTTGAACCTTGTGCTCCCGTGAAGGCGACAACACGGCGAACTCCGCTCCTGCGCGCCGCCGCCTGCTAACCCTGACTGACGCGCCTCGCGGCGTGCTGTTCCGAGTCGCGCGCATAGCCCGGCCAACCCAGTTGGACGGTCGGACGTGGCGGGGCTCGCTCCTCCGGCTCGAAGAACTGGGGATCTTCCCAGGTCAGACCGTGGAGAAGACGGGCATACTCGGACCGCTGGGCGCTGTGGTGGTGAAGGCCGGGGGGAGCCGGGTGGCGATATCCCGGGAACTGGCCGCCGCGGTCTTGGTCCGCCTTGTCCCCCCACATGATGGGGGTGTAAGATAAACGCGTCATGGAAACAGCCAAGAAATGCTGCATTATCGTATATGGATGCGCCAAGAATCAGGTGGACGCCGAGGAGATGGCTGCGCGTCTACGGGAGGCGGGTTATCTCTTAACAGCGGACGCATCTGACGCAGACGCCGTCATTGTCCATACCTGCGGCTTTATCGAGGACGCCAAGAAGGAGTCGATCCAGGGGATCCTCCAGGCCTGCCAGCTCGCCGCAAGCAGGAAGAAGGCGCCTGTTGTCGTCACGGGATGTCTCTCTCAGCGCTACCCCAAAGACCTGCTAAGCGAAATCCCCGAGATAGCTGGGATTGCCGGGACGGGGGCCCCGCTAGACATCGTGGAGATCGTGAGTGCCGCGTTGGCGGGCGAGAAGGTCGAGAGGGTAGGGACACCTGGAAGGGGCGCGCCGGGCGGCGGAGGAAAACGGGAACTGCTGACCCCCGGTCAGACCTGGGCCTACCTTAGGATCAGCGAAGGCTGCGATCACCACTGCACCTACTGCGCAATCCCCTCAATGCGCGGACCTCTGGTTTCGCGGCCGCTAGATGAAGTGCTCAACGAGGCCCGATCCCTGGCAGACGCCGGCGTCCGGGAACTTGACCTGATTGCCCAGGACCTTTCGGATTACGGGAGCGACTGGGGTGGCGGGCGCCGGCTGGCGGCGTTGGTAAGGGATCTTGCCAAGATCCCGGGTGTGGCCTGGATCCGCCTTTTGTATGTGAGGCCCGACGGGGTCACGCCCGAACTGGCCGACGCGATGGCCGACCCGAGGGTAGCCCCCTACGTCGACCTGCCGGTTGAACACGGGTCCGGGCGTGTGCTCCGCCGCATGGGGCGGCCCGGCCCTGAGCAAATCCTGAGGGCAGTCGAGACCCTCCGATTAAGCGTGCCTGACATCCACATCCGCACTACCGTCATTACCGGTTTCCCCGGCGAGACGGAGAGCGATATAGACGAAACCAAAGAGCTGCTCGCGTCCATCGGAGCTCACAGGGTAGGCGTGTTTCCCTACTCCATGGAGGAGGGGACTCCGGCCTACAACCTGCCCGACCCGGTCCCGACCGGCGTGGCCAGGGAGAGGGCCGAGGCGGTGCGCCGTTTCGGGCTTGATCTCGCCAGGGTAAGCAGCCAGTCTTTGGTGGGGAGGGAGATCCCGGTGCTTCTGGTCAAGCCGTCGGTGAGGCCGGGATACTGGGTGGCCAGAGGACCCCACCAGGCTCCCGAAGTCGACGGGAGCATT
This sequence comes from Bacillota bacterium, assembly GCA_040880305.1. GTDB lineage: Bacteria > Bacillota > Sulfobacillia > Fermentithermobacillales > Fermentithermobacillaceae > JBBDIP01. The sequence goes on along the minus strand of JBBDIP010000012.1, from coordinate 6,946 downwards.
CACCTGAAATTGGACGATTCCGCGGTGCATTCAGTGGACACCTTCGTGGACGCAACAGTGCGCAGAGCCGGCATCTTGGACCTTTTTGCCTCGGCGCCCTCCGGACGCCTTCCCTCATAAACAGACTCTACGCAGGTAGTTTACCCACCTATTACCTTCGAACTCCAGTCCCGCTATTGATATAATTATGTCAACTTCATCTTGGCGCTACCTATGCCAAGGCAGATTTTGCGTGTTGGGAGGCTTGAGAATGTCCAGGAAAGGTTTCAGGTGGGAAATCATCGCCGTGACGGCGGTCCTCACGCTGGCCGTCCTTAGCCTTGCCAACTACTCATACCAGACATTGGGCGTGAAAAGACCCCTGGAGAGGGCGCTCCAGATGGACCCTGACATCAGCGCCGTGCGGATCTATGGGGATGGGGACACCCAGGTGATAGAGGTTACCTTCTCCGCATTCGCCGACCTTTCCGCCACTTACCGCAGAGTTGATTCGTTGATAAGGAATCGGGTGGGGATGAGCGCGTTCAGGGTGGATGTGAAGGACGCGAGGAACGTGGAGTTGCAGGACGCCTACCACGCGATCCACTACTACCTCGAAGAGGCGTTGGTGAGGGGCAATTTTGGGGCAATGATCGAGGCATGCGAGTCGATCCTGACCAAGGCGGGAGCGTTCGACTCCAAGGTGACGGTAGACCGAAACCACATCTACGTCGAGATCAGGGCGGGGGCAGACTTCCTGTACCAAGTCCTGGACCGGTCACCTGAATCTCAGGAGGGAGGCATCACTCCGTGAAGTGGGAATTGCTCATCGGCATAGGCGCAGGGATCCTGGGATTCCTAGCATTCCTGGGGGTCAACCTCTTGTCCGGACTCCTCCTGGCGATTCTGGTGTACTTCCTGGTGATGTCCAGGGGGCATCTCGGGGACATTGGCAAAAAGCGTGTCGGCGCCGTTGTCGGGCAGAGGCCCGACGTGACTTTCGGGGATGTAGGCGGACAAGCAGTGGCTAAGCGCGAGCTCATGGAGGCGCTCCAGTTCCTCAAGAGCTTCGATCAGGCCAAGAAATTGGGCATCCGCCCGCTGAAGGGCGTCTTGCTCTCAGGCCCTCCGGGGACAGGCAAGACGCTTCTCGCCAAGGCGGCGGCGAACTACACCGACTCCGCTTTCATCTCTGCTTCGGGTTCGGAGTTCATCGAGGTCTACGCCGGCCTCGGCGCTCAGAGGGTCCGGGATCTCTTCGACCGGGCCAGGAAACTTGCCAGAGACCAGAAGAAAACCGGCGCCATCATCTTCATCGACGAAATCGAGGTTCTGGCCGGCAAGCGCGGGTCCCAGGTAGGCCACCTGGAGTACGACCAGACGCTGAACCAGTTACTGGTCGAAATGGACGGCCTTAGGTCTGACGACGACATCCGCATCCTGATCGTCGGGGCAACCAACAGGCCGGACCTGCTGGACCCGGCTATCCAAAGGCCAGGACGCTTCGACCGGCAGGTTAAGGTCGATCTCCCGGACAAAGACGGGCGGTTCGAGATCCTGAAGCTTCACCTTCGCAACAAGCCGCTGGCGGCGGGGGTAGACATGGAAGAACTGGCGCAAGAGACCTTCGGTCTTTCGGGGGCGCACCTGGAGAGCCTGTGCAACGAGGCGGCCATCCTTGCCCTGCGCAAGAACGCTGAGTCCATAGCCAGGGACGACATGGAAGAAGCCCTTGATAAGGTCATGATGGGCGAGAAACTGGAGCGCCGTCCCTCAAAGGAAGAAGTCAGGCGCGTGGCAGTGCACGAAGCAGGGCACGCGATCACCACCGAGAAGCTGCGGCCCGGGACCGTGGCGCAGGTCACCGTGTCACCCAGGGGAAACGCGCTCGGATATGTAAGGCATAACCCCAGGGACGACATGTATATCTACCCGCGCGAGGTCCTGGAAGACGAGATCTCGATACTGGTCGCAGGGGCTCTTGCTGAGGACCTGTCGCTGGGTTCAAGGAGCACCGGGGCTTCAAATGATTTCGAGCGGGCTTTGGACCTCGCCAAGAGGATCGTGTCCTACGGGATGTCGCCCCTAAGCGTAGTCGACCGCGACACGGCCAGCCCGGATGCCCTCGCCAAGGCTACCAGGGGGATCCTGGAGCGGTGCCAGGAGAAGGCTGCGTCTATCTTAAGGCAGCACAAGTCGGTCCTTGAGAATGTCGCGGACACTTTGGTCCGAAAGGAATCGATAGCCGGCAAGGATCTGCGCAAGCTTCTGGAGACGCCCAACGGCCTTTCCTGGAGATGGCGCAAACTGCCCTCTAACAAAGGAAAACCAGGTAGCAGGGTAGAATCTACGGCCCGAGGGTAGACAGCAACTCGGGGGTGGCACTGTGCAGGCAGAAGTCCTGTCAGTTGGGACTGAACTCCTCCTTGGGGAGATCACGGACACTAACGCTCAGTTCATATCGGCCCGTCTCAAGGAATCGGGCATCGATGTCTATAGGAGAACCACTGTTGGAGACAACCCGGCGCGTCTTCTGGCTTCCTTCAGCGAAGCCCTGGAGCGCGCCGGCATCGTTATTGCCACGGGCGGGCTTGGCCCTACCGATGACGACCTGACCGCGTCAGCGCTGGCTGCATCTCTGGGCCGCAGACTGGTGTGGAGCGAGGAGGCCTGGGACTGGACCCTTCAGTGGTTCCAAAGGCGCGGGCGCACGCCGACCGAATCCGATAGGAAGCAAGCAATGATCGTGGAGGGCGGGATTGCCCTGAAGAACAGCAACGGGACGGCGCCCGGGCAGGCTGTCCTCGCCGGCGGAAAACTCGCCGCCATCCTCCCGGGCCCGCCCCGAGAGATGATCCCCATGCTTGAGACACAGGTCTTGCCCCTTATTCGGCAGACCTTCCCCGGCCTTGTTCCGCTCTTCTCCAAAAACCTCAAACTGATCGGGATCGGCGAGTCCAAGGTGGGTGAGACCGTTCGCGACCTCATGGGCCGCTCAAATCCCAGCCTGGCGCCTTACGCAGGCACAGGCGAGGTCAGGCTCCGGATCGCCGCGAAAGGGGCGTCCGCCCTAGAGGCGCAGGAGATGATCGCCGGCGTCGAAGCCGAAGTCCGTTCGCGCCTTGGCGAGTTCATATACGGCGCGGGCAAGGACACTTTGGAGTCGGCCTGCGGCGATCTCCTCACCAAGAGAGGTCTCACGGTGGCAGTAGCCGAGTCGGTGACTGGGGGACTCGTGGCCCACAGGCTCACGTTGGTCCCGGGCAGCTCCCGCTACTTTAGAATGGGCGTGGTGGCGTACCACCCGTCGGTGAAGGTCACGTGCCTGGGCGTAAGCGGCGAGGCGGCTTCCAGGGATGACGCCGTAAACCCCGAGGTCGCCCGGAGCATGGCTGAAGGCGTGCGCGCGCTCTCCGGCGCGAAGATCGGCCTTTCCACCACGGGTTTTGCCGGCCCGGATGGCGGCACGCCGGAAGAACCGGTGGGGACGATCTACACGGCTGTAGCTCACGAAGGCGGTGTCACCGTGGACAGACAGGTGTACGGCGGGCCCAGAGGGACCGTCAAGGACAACGCCGCCCAAAGGGCTCTGTACCTCCTATGGAATCTGGTGAGAACCCTTTGACGGCCGCCGGACCCGGAGACTTCCGCTGCTTTGTGGCAGTGGAGATGCCTCCCGAGGCAAAGGTGTTCCTGGATGGCTGGGTGAAGCGGGCGAGACTGGCCTTCCCGGGCTACCGGTTTGGTTCCTCGGAGAACCTGCACGTCACTCTGCAGTTCCTAGGCAATGTCGAGCGCTCCAAGATATCGTATCTCACGAAGGTTCTATCGTCCTCTGTCCTTGGAATGCCGGCCTTTCGGACGGGCTTCGGCGATGCCGGCTCCTTAAACGCACGTGGCGTCCCCAATATCCTTCACGTATCCATCGGGCAGGGCAGACAGGACTTGATTCGGCTTGCCGAAAAGGTCTCGGTGGGACTCGGTTCGGCCGGGTACCGGCCGGACAAGCCTTTTGTCGCCCACATTACCCTAGGAAGATCTCGTGACCGGAACGCCGGGAAGACATCAGGAGACATCGCGGCCCAATGGCGGTCCGGCTTTTCTCGCTATTGCGAAGAGGCGGGGACGCCCGTCACGTGGGACGCCGGCGGGGTCCTCCTCATGGAGAGCGTCCTGGGGCCTTTGGGCCCAACCTACATACGCAGGGGTGAAGCCCCCTTGGCTCGCGCGAGTGGCGAGGGCTAGGAAGATGCGTCCTATCAGGGAGGTGTCTTCGATTGTGGGTTTGGAGCCTCGATGGTATACTCTGTAAGGAAGGTGCTGCCAGGGGAGTGGCGACTCTGGGAGGTTGAGTTGATGCTCGAAAAGGAGAAAGCACTGGAGCTTGCAGTCGCTCAGATAGAGAAACAGTTTGGAAAAGGGTCCATTATGCGGTGGGGAGAAGTGCCCGTAAGGACGGCGCAGGATGTCATCCCCACAGGCGCCCTGGCACTTGATATCGCGCTCGGGATAGGGGGAGTCCCGCGGGGCAGGGTCATGGAAATCTTTGGCCCTGAAGGTTCAGGCAAGACCACCGTGGCTTTGCACATCATTGCGGAGGCTCAGAAGGCAGGCGGCATCTCGGCTTACATCGACGCCGAGCATGCTTTGGATCCGGTCTACGCCAGGAAGATAGGCGTGGATGTCGATAACCTCCTCATATCCCAGCCCGACTCGGGAGAGCAGGCGCTGGAGATTGTAGACGCCCTGGTCAGATCCGGGGCGGTCGAGTGTATAGTGGTTGACTCGGTTGCGGCTCTTGCCCCAAGGGCTGAACTTGAAGGCGAGATGGGCGACGCCCACGTTGGCCTTCAGGCTCGCCTTATGTCGCAGGCGTTGCGGAAACTCACGGCGGTCATATCCAAGACAAAGTCGACCACGATTTTCATCAACCAGCTCCGGGAAAAAGTCGGGGTCATGTTCGGCAACCCCGAGGTTACTCCCGGTGGAAGGGCGCTGAAGTTCTACGCATCCGTGAGACTCGACGTGAGAAAGATCGACAACATCAAGCAGGGGCAAGATTCCATCGGCGCGCGAACCCGGGTGAGGGTGGTCAAGAACAAACTGGCACCCCCATTTCGGCAAGCTGAGTTCGACATAATTTACGGAGAAGGCATCTCGCGTGAGGGTTCCCTTCTGGATGTCGGCGTTGCCAACAACGTGATCACCCGCACGGGCACTTGGTACTCGTTCGCCGAAACCAGGCTGGGGCAGGGCAAAGAGGCCGCCCGAACTTATCTCAAGGAACACCCGGAGCTTAGGGCTGAGATCGAAAAGAAGATCAGGGACTTCCTGCAATCGGGCGCCTTGAAGATCGAAAGCGCCTCGGACCAAGTCGAAGCTGAGGTCTAAGATGGAGCACGGAGAGAAGCGTCCCATGGACTACGCTCTCCGCGTGCTTTCCCGGAGGAGGGTATCCACCGGGAATATGAAGGACCTCCTTGCCCGCAAGGGGTTCACGGGGTCCGACGCAGATGCGTGCATAGCGAAGTTAACCGAATGGGGCTACCTTGACGACCAGGGCTACGCAAGGGATGTGCTCCGCGCAGTCTCCACCGCTTGTCCTGTAGGGAGAAGACGGGCGCAGTTCGAGCTCCGCAAGAGGCAGATTGACCAAGATCTCGCGCGTGCCGTAACTGATGAGGCATACGCGGGGGTTTCCGAAGAGGCCCTGGCCTTAGAGGCTTCCCGAAAGTACTTGAACGGCAAAAACACAGGATCATTGAAAGAGAAAGAACGCGAACGGTTGGTCCGGTGGCTCCAGAGGAGAGGGTTCGGCTTCTCGTCGATCATCTCGGTTCTGAGGGACACCGGCCAGGGAGACCCGGAATAGCGCAAGGGCTCCTCCTGGTGACGTAAGACGATACTGAAGGCCCATAATACGAGATGACACACCAGAGTGTGCTGTTGGACAGTGAGATAGCATATCGTGCACGGCGGGCGGCGAAAGCAGGCGGCACGCCGTGGTTTTCATTGAGATCCGACCCATAGACACACTCGTCCTCGTCAAGAGCGGTCTTCCAGCCAGGTGAGCCGGGCGCTGCCCGGTTTTTGCGTTTTCTTCGGAGGAGGTGACCTTGATGGAATGGGCAATCGGCGCAGTCATGCTGGTTTTGGGCGTCGTCGCAGGCTACCTTGTCAGGCGGTCAGTCGGCGAGGCCAAGATATCATCGGCCGAAGCGGAAGCCAAGCGCATACTCGATGAGGCGACCAAATCAGGAGAGACCAGGAAGAGAGAAGTCCTGGTCGAGGCCAGAGACGAGACGCAGCGACTCCGCGAGGATCTGGAAAAAGAGAGCCGTGAGCGCCGCCAGGAAGTACAGAGGACTGAGCGCCGTCTGATCAACAAAGAAGAGACGCTCGACAGGCGCCAGGAGATGATGGGCCAGAAAGAAGAGAACCTCAGCAAGCAGGAAAAAGCCCTGGTGGACAGGGGGAAAGCGCTTGACAGCTTGCACGAGGATGCGATCAAGGAGCTGGAGAGGATCTCCGGTTTATCTCGCGACGACGCCAAGGAGAGGATCATCTCCGAGGTCAGCGAGGACCTGAAGGACGAAACCGCCCGGCTCATCAGGGATTCAGAGGCATCGGCGCGGGAAGAAGCCGAAGGCCGCGCCAGGAGCGTCATCAGTCTGGCCATCCAGAAATGCGCAGCCGACCATGTAGCCGAAAACACGGTGTCCGTGGTCGAACTGCCTAACGATGAGATGAAAGGCCGCATCATTGGCAGGGAGGGCCGGAACATAAGAGCTCTCGAGACCTTGACCGGCATCGACCTCATCATCGACGACACGCCTGAAGCAGTCATCCTATCCGGGTTCGACCCCGTGAGACGCGAAGTCGCCAGGTTGGCTCTCGAGCGCCTGGTCTCGGACGGCCGGATTCACCCGGCGCGGATAGAGGAAATGGTTGAGAAGGCCCAGAAAGA
>JBBDIP010000011.1:22146-45669 GCA_040880305.1 Bacillota bacterium | reverse complement strand
TACCAATCTACCTTCAGGTGAAACGCAAAATTGAAACTCTGATCTCTTCCGGTCAATGGGACAAGGGGCGAAGGCTCCCCACGGAGCGTTCACTGGCAGCCGAACTGGGCGTCAGTCGCAACACCGTCAGTTTGGCGTACCGGCAACTCGAAGCAGAGGGGCTAATCACCTCCCGGCAGGGCAGGGGCACTTTCGTCGCTGAAGCCGACGATATCCTTCGCATGGAAAACAAGCGTGAGCGATTATCCCGCGTTATTGACCTGGCCTTGGAGGACGCGCTCTCGCTGGGTGTCAACCTTGAAGAGTTCCTCTCGGTTGCGCAGAAGCGTGTGGAGGAAAGGCGCCGAATGCTATCTGAGGTCAGGATCGCGTTTATCGAGTGCAACCGCGAGCAGCTGGACTACTTCAGCAAGGAGCTTGAGCTTGGGATCGGCGTACAGGTTGAGCCGGTCCTTATCGACGATCTTCATGCGGGCGACGAACGCGCCAAGACCACAGTGAACCAATCCGACATGGTCGTGACGACGTTCTTCCACCTAGACGAGGTCAAGGCGCTTTTCCCCAGGCGAGGGGAGGACATTCTCGGCATAGCCTTGGACCCCGGCATCGAGTCCATAGTCAAGATCGCCAGGCTGCCCAGGGGGGCCAAAGTCCTCTTGGTCTGCATATCCGACAGGTTCGCCGAGAGGATCCAAAAGTCAATGGAGATCGCCGGGATAACCGAGATTGACGTGGAAACGACCACGGAACGGGATCCGATTGCGATAACGGAACGGCTCAAGGGCAAGCGGGCGGCCATCGTCTCGCCGGGCAGGCTCAGAGAAGTCTCTGCCATGGTCAAGCGGGGGATACAGGTGATCGAGTTCATCTACACCCCTGACGCAGGGTCGGTGAACCTATTGGGGGCGTCGGTCCTTGAGCACAGAAAAAGGAACAGGCAGGAGGGGGTAGAGCGTGGCTCAGGAGTCGCCGTGGGAGATAACGCTTAACTCGAAGCTGTGCAAGAAATGCAATCTATGCGTCGCTTTTTGTCCAAGGAAGGTCCTGGAGGGCGCGGGCAGTCCCATAATCAAGGATCCCGCAAACTGCACGGGATGCCTCATGTGCGAGATGCATTGCCCTGACTTTGCGATCACTGTCAGGAGGAGAGATGCTAAATGAGGGGCGCTAAGCTTCTTCAAGGCAACGAAGCCTGCGTCGAGGGCGCCATAGCCGCTGGCCTTCGGTTCTTTGCAGGCTACCCGATAACCCCGTCCACCGAGATCGCAGAGTTGTGTTCCCTAAGGCTCCCTCAGGTGGGCGGCAAGTTCATCCAGATGGAAGACGAGATAGCCAGCATGGGTGCGATCTGTGGCGCGTCGCTGGCCGGTCTCAAGTCAATGACGGCAACCTCCGGCCCCGGGTTCTCGCTGAAGCAGGAGAACATCGGCTTCGCCATCGCGACCGAAATCCCCTGCGTGGTGGTGAACGTCCAGAGAGTAGGCCCGTCCACCGGCATGCCGACGTCACCCGCGCAGGGTGACGTGATGCAGGTGAGATGGGGCACCCACGGCGACCACGAGATGGTGGCGCTGTGCCCTTCGTCGGTAAGCGAGGTCTACACCCTGGCGATAGAGGCTTTCAACATAGCCGAACAGCTCAGGATACCGGTTGTCCTGCTCATGGATGAGATCGTTGGGCACCTCCGCGAAAAAGTGGACCTGCCGGAACCAAGCAGCTTGGTGGTAAGGGACCGCGCAAAGCCCGCTAAAGCTCCCGGGCAGTACAAACCATACGAGGTCGACAAGGACGATCCGGCCGCAGTGCCGCCGCTGGCGCCCTTCGGCGAGGGCTACCGCTTCCACGTTACGGGGCTCTCTCATGCTGAGGACGGTTTCCCGACCAACAGCGTTGAGGTGGCGGGAAGGCAGATCGAACGCATCAACCTGAAGGTCACCTCGCGAGCCAAGGAACTGGCCAAAGTCGAGGAGCTCTACATGGACGACGCCGAGATCTACGTGTTCGCCTATGGCGGGACCGCCCGGTCGGCCAAGAAGGCCGTGAAAGAAGCCAGGGCCCAAGGTATCCGCGCCGCTCTCATCCGCGACATCACCATCTGGCCTTTCAACGAAGACATCCTTCTGCGAATCAAGGGCAGGTCGCCGAAAGCGGTAATCGTGCCCGAGATGAACATGGGACAACTGGTGTTGCCGGTGAAGCGGGTCATGGGAGACGCTTGCCCGGTTATTCCCCTTAACAGGGTCGGCGGGGGATTCATCGAGCCAGACGACATCCTGGACGCAATAAGGGAGGCGAAGTGACGTGGCCCTGGACTATGAGAAGTACCTGAGGGTTGGAAAACTGCCCCACATTTGGTGCCCGGGCTGCGGACACGGCATTGTCACCCAGGCCATCATTAGGGCCATCGATGAGGTGGGGCTTGACACCGAGAAGACGGTCATCGTGTCCGGCATCGGTTGCTCCTCACGCGCGTCCGGGTACATGAACTTCGATACGTTGCACACCACGCACGGCAGGGCGATCCCGTTCGCCACCGGTATCAAGATGGCTAATCCCGACCTAAAAGTGATCCTCATCAGCGGCGACGGTGACGCGGCAGCGATCGGCGGGAACCACCTGATCCACGCTGCAAGGCGCAATGTCGACATAACGGCGATTTGCTTCAACAACAACATCTACGGCATGACCTCCGGTCAGTACTCCCCTCTAACCCCCATGGGCAGCTACGCCTCGACCGCCCCGTACGGGATGGTAGAGCGGTCGTTCGACCTGTGTGACCTGGTGTCGGGGGCGGGGGGGACGTTCGTCGGACGCAGCACCACCTACCACGCAAGGCATCTCACCAACGTCATCAAGGAAGCCTTGACGCACAAGGGGTTCAGTTTCGTGGACGCCCTGTCGCAGTGTCCGACCTACTATGGCAGGCGCAACAAGATGAGGACCGCCCTGGACATGATGAACTGGTTCAAAGACCGCTCGGTGCCGGTGTCCTCGTGGGATAAGATGTCCGCCGAGGAGCGGGCGGACAAGTTCCCCATTGGGGTCCTTCGGAAGTTGGAGGCTCCCGAGCTTACCGAGGTATACGCCAAGTTGATCGAGAGAGCCAGGGAAGGGGGCCGCGCGTGATGCGCAAGGAGTACAGGCTAGCAGGAGAAGGTGGCCAGGGCCTCATCACGGCCGCCATCATCCTCGCGGCTGCGGCTGCCGAGCATACCGACCTCAACGCCATTCAGACCCAATCCTACGGGCCGGAATCCAGGGGAGGCGCTTCTCGCGCCGACGTAATCCTTTCTGATGAGGACATCGACTATCCCGAGGTCAAGACCCCGGATGTCCTCTTGGTGATGGCTCAGGAGGCGTGCGACAAGTACGGCCCCAGTCTCGCCGCGGGCGGGACCCTCATCGTGGACACAACCTACGTGGAGACGCTGCCGGCTGTTGAAGCCACGGTAGTGAAGTACCCGGTGAGCCAGAGGGCCAAAGAACTGGGGCGGGAGATCGTCGCCAACATCGTTGCTTTGGGGCTCCTCGTGGGGGTGACCGGAGCGGTCCCTCCCGAGGCTGCCTTGGCCGCTGTGCTCGCACGCGTCCCCAAGGGGACCGAGGAACTCAACAAAAAGGCTTTCCAGGCCGGCCTGGACGCCGCGAAGGAAGTGGCGTGAGTACTTTCGACTGGAAAGAGAGGTGGTCGAAGCGGGCGAATTCGGACTCGAGAATGGGTGATTTGAGCCATTTGCGCTCTAGATACTTTCCGGGAGGAGAAAAACAGGAATGCCAGAAAAGACTCTGAATCCTTGGGAGATTGCCCAACAGCAGGTCAAGAGGGCCTGCGAGCAGCTCGGCGTCGAACCCGCCGCGTACGAAATCCTGAAGCAGCCCGAAAGGCTCATCGAAGTAGCCATCCCCGTCAAGATGGACGACGGCAGCATCAAGGTGTTCCAGGGTTGGCGTTCGCAGCATTCGACCGCCTTGGGTCCGGCCAAGGGCGGCCTCCGGTTCCATCCCCAGACCGAGATCAACGAAGTTAGGGCTCTCTCGACCTGGATGACGTTCAAGTGCTCCGTCGTCGGGCTTCCCTACGGCGGCAGCAAGGGTGGCGTCCGCTGCAACCCCAAGGAGCTTTCCCAGAATGAGATCGAGGGGATCTCCCGAGGATGGATCCGCGCGGTTGGCGACTTCGTTGGACCGCTGAAGGATATCCCGGCCCCCGACGTCTATACCAACGGGCAGATAATGACCTGGATGATGGACGAGTATTCCGTCATGAAGGGGTACAACAACCCCGGTCTCATCACGGGCAAGCCCCTGGAAGTCGGCGGATCTCTCGGCCGCAACACCGCGACCGCCCGCGGCAACACGTTCTGTGTCCGCGAGGCCGCTCAGAACCTGGGCATCGACCTCACGAAAGCCTCGTATGCGGTCAACGGCTTCGGTAACGCCGGAGCCTTCGCCGCATACTACATGAGCGATTTCGGCTCCAAGATGATCGCCTGCAACGACTCCAAGGGCGGCGCCTACAACCCCGAAGGCATGGACCCACGCAAGGTCGATGCCTGGAAGAAAGTTCACGGCACCGTTAAGGGTTATCCGGGGTCCAAGGATCTCTCGACGGCGGAGCTCTACGGTCTTCCGGTTGATGTGATCATCCCCGCAGCCCTTGAGAACACAATCACCGAGGAGATCGCTCCCACCGTCAAGGCTAAGATCATCGCTGAGGCCGCCAACGGCCCCACGACTCCCGAAGCCGACGTTATACTGAACAAGAAGGGTATCATGATCATCCCCGACATCCTGGCTTCGGCCGGCGGTGTGACCGTGTCCTACTTCGAGTGGGTTCAGAACCTGCAGAACTTCTACTGGACCGCCGAGGAAGTGAATGTACGCCTGGAGAAGATCATGGTGGAGTCCTTCAACGCAGTCTACAAGATGCACGTGGACAAGAAGGTCTCCTTGAGAGAGGCCGCGTTCCTGGTCGCCGTCAAGAGAGTCGTCGACGCCATGAGGCTGCGCGGCTGGTTGAACTAGCGGGTACTGGCGAGTAAGGAAGGAGAGTGAGGGCCTATCCCCCAAAAGGGGTAGGCCCTCTTCTAAGAAGGGGGTTCGGAAGTGGCCGACGAGAAGGGCCTTTTGGCCGCCAAACAGGCGTGGGAGAGCGGGCCGGTCGCCAAGACAACGGTCAGGTTCCCGGAGCGCAAGAAGGAGTTTCGGACGGAGTCGGGCATCGATTTGCCAAGGGCGGCGAGCCCGGCGGACCTCGGTGAGTGGGACTACATGTCCAAATTGGGTTTTCCGGGAGACCACCCGTTCACCAGGGGGGTCCAGCCCACTATGTACAGGGGCCGTCTGTGGACCATGAGGCAGTACGCCGGGTTTGGCAACGCCGAAGAGACCAACAAGAGGTTCCGGTTCCTCCTGGAGCAGGGGCAGACCGGTCTCTCGGTGGCCTTCGACCTCCCGACTCAGATGGGATACGACTCTGATGCCCCAATGGCCGAGGGCGAAGTCGGCCGGGTCGGCGTGGCCATCGACTCTCTTTCCGACATGGAGACGGTGTTTGGCGGGATACCGCTGGACAAGGTCTCGACTTCTATGACAATAAACGCGCCCGCCGCCGTGCTCCTGGCCATGTACCAGGCGGTAGGTGAGAAGCAGGGCGTGGCCCCCGCCAAACTCCAGGGTACCGTCCAGAACGACATACTCAAGGAGTACGTCGCCAGAGGCACCTACATATTCCCGCCGGTGCCGTCAATGAGGCTGGTCACCGACATCTTCGACTACTGCGCCAAGGCCATCCCCGACTGGAACACAATCTCCATCAGCGGCTATCACATTCGCGAAGCCGGCGCCACCGCGGTCCAGGAGGTCGCGTTCACTTTGGCCGACGGCATCGCTTATGTCGACGCCGCGGTGAAGAAGGGCCTTGACGTCGACCAGTTCGCGGGCAGGCTCTCGTTCTTCTTCAACAGCCAGATGGACTTCTTCGAAGAGGTCGCCAAGTTCCGGGCGGCGAGGCGCCTGTGGGCCCGCATCATGAAGGAGAGGTTCCACGCAAAAAACCCCAAGTCCATGATGCTGAGGTTCCACACCCAGACCGCGGGTTCGTCGCTGACCGCGCAGCAACCCGACAACAACATCGTGAGGACCGCTTTGGAGGCCCTTGCGGCCGTGCTCGGCGGCACCCAGTCGCTGCACACCAACTCAAGGGACGAAGCGCTGGCGCTGCCGACCGAGGAGTCGGTCAGGATCGCGCTCCGTACCCAGCAGATCATCGCCCACGAGTCCGGCGTCGCCGATTCAATTGACCCCATGGCCGGGAGCTATTTGGTCGAGAGACTAACCGACGAGATAGAGGCTAAGGCCGAGGAGTACATCAAGAAGATCGACGACATCGGTGGAGCCCCCGCCGCTATTGAGCAGGGCTACATGCAAAGGGAGATCCAGGACAGCGCCTACCTCCACCAAAAGGCCGTGGAGGCCAAGGAAAGGTTGGTCGTAGGCGTCAATGCCTTTGAGATCAAGGAGCGTAAGCCCACCGGGCTGCTCAGGGTAGACCCATCGGTAGCCGACGCTCAAAAGGCGCGCCTGGCGGGCGTCAGGAGCAAGAGAGACGGAAAGGCTTTCGCGTCCGCGCTGAAGGCTGTAGAGGACACGGCCAGGGGAGACGGCAATTTGGTCCCGCCTATCCTGGAGGCTGTGAGGACCTACGCGACCATAGGAGAGGTCTGCGACGTACTCAGATCCGTATTTGGGGTCTACCGTCCCGGAGCGTTTATCTAGGCCGGAGTCTTCTCCGGCCAGACCGAAGTTCCGTAAGGAGGGTTATTGGTGATAAGCAAAGTCGACCACATCGCAATTGCGGTTTCCGACCTGGACGCGGCGCTGAAGACCCTGAAGGATCTCTTCGGCGTCGAGGCGGCGCATATCGAAGAAGTAGCATCGCAGAAGGTCAAGGTGGGGTTCGTCCCTCTGGGCGACACCAGGCTCGAACTGGTGCAGCCGACAGCCGAGGACTCCTCGACCGCCAAGTTCATCGCCACCAGGGGAGAGGGCTTGCATCATATCGCTTTGGGCACCGACGACGTGGCGGCGGCGCTTAAGAAGGCTGAAGAGAACGGCGCCCGCCTGATCGACAAGGAGCCCAGACCAGGCGCCCACGGCACCAAAGTGGGCTTCGTGCATCCAAAGAGCACCTTTGGCACCCTGATTGAGCTGGTCGAGGAAGGGAAGCACTAGTCCCCATGATCCTTGACGTACACTGTCACGTGGTTCCACCTGAGATAGCCGCGGATCCGGCCGGGTTTGGCCGGCGGGATCTCCATTTTGACCAGATGGTTCAAACCAAAGGGGCCCGGTTTTGCACGGGTGAAGACCTTAGGCGCGACATGGCTGAAGACCGCGTGGACAAGGCGGTCGCGTTCGGATTTGCCTTCAAGGACTTAGGCGTCTCGCGCCTTCAGAACGACTACGTGTTGGAATTGTCCGCGGCCAATCCAGGTAAGATCGCTCCCATGGCGGTACTGGACCCCGAGGCGCCCGGCGCCTTGCCGGAGGCCGAACGGTGCCTCCTTAAGGGGGCTTGCGGTTTTGGGGAGTTGTTCCCGTCGGGTCACGGGTTCTCACTGGAGGGGGAGGGGATGTCGCGTCTTGCCGGTCTGGCGACTGAGGCCAACGTGCCCCTGCTAATACACGTGAATGAGCCGGTAGGCCACCTATATCCCGGTAAGGGCGCGGCAGGCCCCCTGGAAGCCTACAGGTTTGCGGTGAAGAACCCCAAGACGATCACCATCTTCGCCCATTTTGGCGGAGGACTCCCGTTTTACGCTGCCATGCCCGAAGTGCTGGCGCTGGAGAACACTTACTACGATACCGCAGCCCAGCCATACCTCTTCAAACCGCAGGTCTACCGGAGCCTGGAGATCCTGGGCGTCCTGCCCAAAATCCTATTGGGAAGCGATTATCCTTTGCTTTCCTGTAAAAGATACATCCAGGAGGCGGAGAGATCGGGGATTTCGGCACGTCAGGTCGACCAGATCTCCTATGAGAACGGCTGGGGGATTTTTGCCAAGTTTTTCACTTAGCCCAATGAAGGAAACTCACGGCCGGATGCGAATAACCTAGATTGAAAGGGTGGACCGGTCCCAAAATATGAAGCGAGGGGGCTCGTGTAGTGGTGAGACCACCCAAGACAATTGAGTACATCTGCCTCTCGTGTGGCACTCAGGGGTCCATCCACACGGAGGCGGAAGATGGCGACCCCACTAGAGAAGGCGGCTCTCTTCTTCGGTGTCCACGGTGCAAAAGCTCCGTGCTCTATCTGGAGAGGAAGGCCGCCGATGATTTACATGAGGTAGCACCGGTGAATAGACCCTAGGACGCCGAGCAGATGCCGCTGACGGATGCGTGAAAGCCACTGCCCTGGGCGGTGGCTTTCTTGTGTGGTCTCAATCAGGTTTGTTGCGAAGCGTGTAACCGCGTCCCCGGACAGACACAAGACTCCCTTCTAGCCCATACTCCGATAGATTCTTGCCCGAAAGCATCTGCGAGGCGATATTCGCTACAAGAAACGTCAAACTCCGCATAGCATCCTGGTATTCAAGACAGGCAATGGCTCCTGCGCAGATGACTCTTGCCGTATCCACATCACTTGGTCTCTCGACCACAACAATGACCGGGACTCCGAATTCCGATTGTCCTTGGTGAATCGCTTCGAGCTGCTCTTCGCTGATGCTATTGACTCCAAGCAGCAGGATCGCAGATGAGGACGCCAACAAGAGACGCCGAACTTCCTCTATGTGGCATGTGGGGCAGAACTCAAGGCACGAGTCGGCAACCGCCCCCCTCAGTAAGGTTCTCAGAGACCGATCTTCACAACAAACGACCAGTACCCCTCTCGTGTTCCCCATAGGGCAGACCTCCACGGAAGGCTCTGATATGAACTACGTTCACATCAAGCCAGGTTTCCGCTCAGCCCACCGGTATCCACGGATCCAATCTCTGTCTGTTGCCGTATCTTGATTCTGCCCGGCTTCTTCTGACACCTGCCCCGGCTTCAGATTCGTATGACGCGGGCCGTCTATGGAGGCGACGGGAGCAGGAAAACGTGATACGAGTATCCCTCATCCCGCGTCTCCCTCATGACCACCACATCCTCGCCGAGGATGAAGACCGTGGACTCGGGATCACCCCACAATTCCCACCGAAAACCGGAACCGCGGATGGAGAGCAGGCCGCCCGCCTCGTCCACGTCTATGCTGACTCCCGCCGGCCCGGCGAGAGGCGCTCGCTGCCACCCCGGATTCAGTAGCACTGCCGAGGCGTCGGGGTCGAGCCAAGGGGCCCTGACCACGAATTCGGGCTTGCCTTTGGTCGCGGACTGGATGTCAACCTTGGTCACCCAGACGGCCCTGTCGCCGGCTTCATTGGTTTGACCCGTTTCGTGCACGACCAAGAGCTCCCCGGGCTCTCCCAACGCCAGAAAGGCCCAGGGAAGCACAAATGTCGAGGGAAATACGTCCATAGTCCACTGCCTGTTGCCCTTGATGTCGCAGCCTTTGAGGACGGAGAAATTCTTATGGGTCTTCCGGTCATAGTCGGTCTGCACCTGGACGAAGATGCCGTCCAGCAGAGCTGTTGCGGGTTCGGCTGACCCCGTCGGGTCCGAGAAACGCGAGTACCTGACCGGGGGTTGCCCAGCGGCGACCCGGTAGCCTCGTCCCTGCACCTCAGGGGCAACGATTACCACCGCGAGAAGAATAGGCGCACTGGCAACCACCCACAAGGGAACCGTCGGACGCCTGGTAGTTGCGAAGAGACGGCCGAGCGCCATGATAGCGCCCCATTCCAGGATCGCAAACCACGCCGAATTGCTGATGGCCTGACCGGCATAGCCTCCGGCGAGCGTACGAGGATAGTATCCGCCGTGGATCGAGGTGGCCGCCACAAGTCCATGCATCACGAAGGCGAGAAAGAAAGCCGCCAGTCTGGAGCCTGCCTGATTCGCGTCTGGGGAGAACACCAGGGCACTCACCGTGCCGACGCCAAAGCACACCGCAGCGAAGAAGACCAGCGACAAACCACCGCGTGGGACTGGGGCAAGGGCGAGAACGGCCAGACAGGAGACATAGCCGGTATACAGAAGGTTCTTGACGTATAGAGGTCGAATTAGCCAACTACGCAGGCCAAGCGGCTTGTTCGGGATCGGCTCCTGCACCTCGCGCAAGGTTGCGACACCTCCTACTGTCCAATATACGGCTCCAGACGCACACCCGCACTAACAACCCCTGTTCGGTTCGCTGGTCTCCGTCTCCCGCGCACCGTGATGATACGGAATGTGGCCTCTGTGGCCAAACGGCGGGCAGGACACCGTACGCCCGGTGCCCTGCCCGCATCCGACGGACTACCGGTCCAGGAAGATCGGGTTCGTATAGACGCGCTGCGTCACCCCGGATGAGTCCAGCAGCTCGACCTCTAAGTAATAGGCATCGTCCCCGGCGGGAAAGACTACTTGTTTGGAGTTCTGATACAGGTTAGTATTCGGAGCCTCACCGGAGTTGGGCACTATCGAGCCATCCAGAACTCTGATGAGCCTGAACCAGCTGATGATGGTGTTCGGGGACGCACCTTTGATGTAGTAGCTAACGGTGATTGTGCTCGCTGTCGTCCTGAGAACCTGACCGATTTGTTTACCGCCCATGGTAAACCTGGCAAACGAGCCATCACCGGAAGCAACAGCCTGCCCGGCCAGAAGAGCCTGATAGGCAGGAGCTATGGTAGGGGGGTAAGGCTAGCCTTCAGGTACGTCATGTTCTTACCCCAGTATGGGGTCCCGATGAGGTGAGCATCGCTGCCAGATACCGCGACGGTGAACGGGCCGCTGTCGCCTGCAGCGATCTTGTTTGGGCGATCGTAATTCAGCTGACCGCGCCAGTCCGCTAAAGTAGTAGAACTTGGAACCCGTTCGTTGCTGAAGAGTTCGAAAAACCTATAGCCAGGGGTGCTTTTCGGGAAATCTGTCCACGGGTATTGAGAATGGTTCGGATGCGACGAAAGCGCTCCCGAGTGGTCCGTCATGAAGATCCACTTGTAACCGAAATTGATCGCGTCGTTTCGACGCTGGAAGATGTCATAGGCTCCATCACTATAGTTCGAGTGGATATGGCCATCGCCAGCCACCCATCCTGGTTCCGCTGGCAGGGTAGTCGTGAGCAGGGCGGTCGCTTCCAGCGTCCTTGAACTCCCGTCATCAAAAACCAGATCCGCCGAAAGCTTGACGGCTTTCTCCGATAGACCATCATGTTCAACTGCGATGGGCACGGACATGATGCATATCCGGCTTGCCAGTTCTTTAGGGAAGTCCAGCCTGGCACCAGAGATCACGTCCATCAAGGTTTTGGACTCGGCGGCAGTCAAGATGGGCAGTGAACGGCGTACAGCCTGTGACGCGCAGAGAAGGCCGTCTTTCTTGGTGTCTATCGAATTGAGGGCAAGGGGTTTTCCCGTCGCGTTGGCCACTAGGAACACGATGCTCGGAGTCCCCTGGCCTCTGACGATTTCCTCTGGTCTCACCCACACAAGCACTTGCCCCGGCAGTTTGTCGGTGGACGCAAACCCTAGGATACCGAACACCGATAAGACGAGAACAAGCGCTGCCAGTATCTTTCTCACTGGATCATCTCCCATCTTCCTTATTGGGTCCACCCGTCCCACCCCAGGTTGTTCCGACCAGTCTTTTGCCTATCACCTCCTTTCGATAGTGCCACAAATGTTCCTTGATGGGACTAGCTGACCCGATGCCACGAGGTTATCAGAAGGGGCGGAATTGGGTACATAAGGCAGACGAGTACTGCATCAGAATCCTCTCAGTTTTCGCTGTCGCATACCTTAGGTCTGGATTAGGAGGGCCTAAGGCTGTCGACTGAGCGCTCTGCGTCTGGGCTGTGGCCGTCAGCGCACCGAATCGAGAGGCTCCGGTTGCATCCCGGACACCTTAGAAATGTTCTGAAAGTCTAGCTTTCAAAGAAGGAATTCCATTCGATATGTAGAATGGGGTAGCAAGTGGGGTTCAGTGGGGAGTGGTGGCAATCACAAGCGGGTTCGTGGGAGAGTACCTCTACACCGTGGACAGTAAGGGGAGAGTCGCCCTGCCATCGAAGTTCAGGGAGATGCTCGGTCCCCGTTTCATGCTTGCCCGCGGCTTGGACAAGTGCGTCACAGTCTACCCTAGCGAAGAGTGGACGCACGTCCTCGAAACGATAAAGGCGCTGCCCCAGAACCAGAGGGAGTCCAGGGAATACGCCCGCTACTTCCTGTCCGGCGCGATGGAGGTGGACCCTGATAAGCAGGGTCGCATCGTGCTCCCACAGATGATTCGCGAGTACGGAGGCATTTCGAAAGACGTTTGCGTCCTTGGAGTCGGAAATCGGGTGGAGATCTGGGATAAAGCGGCCTGGGATAACTCGAAGCTAGACATCGGTGAAAGATTCTCGACCATAGCGGAGAGTGTTCCTGGCATATGACAGACAAGTTTCACGAACCGGTGATGGTTTCCGAGGTACTGAAGCACCTTCTGACCCGGCCGCGCAGCATCATAGCGGACTGCACGCTTGGTGACGGAGGGCATTCGGAAGCGGTCCTTTCCAGCACAAAGGATACCTTCGTGGTTGGGATGGACGTCGACAGCGAAGCGTTAGTGGTAGCGGAAGGACGCATGAGGGAGTCACACCCGGGGCGCTTCGTCGCCGTGAAGGGCGACTACAGGGAACTTCCCACAGTGCTAGCGAAACTGGGGATCCCCGCGATAGATGGAGCGCTGTTCGACCTAGGAGTTTCTTCCCGGCAACTGGATACCCTCGAGCGAGGGTTCAGTTACTGGGGGGAGGGGCCCCTCGACATGAGGATGAACCAAGAGGGCGGCATGACCGCCGCGGACATCCTCCAAACCTGGAGCGAAGAGGAGATATCCCGGATCCTACGGGAGTACGGAGAAGAGCGGTTTTCGGCAAGGATATCCAGGGAAATCGTTCGGGCGCGAGAGGATCACCTGCTAGGGACAGCGAAAGACCTGGTGGAGACCATCAAGAGGGCCTATCCGGCCGCCGCAAAGCGCGGAGGACCTCATCCCGCCAGGAGGACTTTCCAGGCCCTTCGGATAGCGACCAACGACGAGCTGTCGAGGCTCGCGCTGTCGATGGAAAGGGCAGTTCACTTGCTAAGGCCCGGCGGCGTGGTGGCGGTGCTCACGTACCACTCCCTGGAAGACAGGATCGTGAAGAACTCGTTCAAAGGACTCATTGAGCGCGGCGCGGGCGTAAAGGTTCAAAGGAAGCCGGAGACGGCAAGCGAAGCGGAAGTCGCGAGAAACGCCCGGTCCAGGAGCGCCAAACTGAGGGTAATTGAACGGGCTTGGCAATGAAGAGCGTCCGGAGGGGTTCTTGATGATAAGAGACATGCATCTCAATTGTGCTTCGGCTCCAGCCGTGAGGGAAAGGCGGCAGAGTAGGGTCGCCCGGCAGGGGCTTCCGATGGAGTTTTTCGGGGTGCTCTACTTCTGCCTCGTCATCCTTGCAGGCGGCATCCTTGTCTGGCAACCGGCCAGAGTCGCCCAGATGAACGAGCAGATTACCCGGCTTGACGCTGAACTCCAGGACCTTCGGATGCAGAGCGAGTCGCTGAAGAAGACGGTATCGGCAATCGAGTCCCTGGGTTATGTCGAGAAGGAAGCCAAGACAAGGCTGGGGAT
Source organism: Bacillota bacterium (assembly GCA_040880305.1). Lineage (GTDB taxonomy): Bacteria > Bacillota > Sulfobacillia > Fermentithermobacillales > Fermentithermobacillaceae > JBBDIP01. Next base: position 31,931 of record JBBDIP010000011.1, on the reverse strand, counting down.
GGTTTCTCCCCAGGAAGTTCGCACGTTCTCCCTTAGCGAGAACGCAAATGAGTCCCTTGAGATTGCCAGTCTCCCCAAAGAAGAAGTCAAGACCGGTGGCATATTCTCGCTGTTCGGCCGCATAGCTCAGATCTTTGGGGCGAGGGAAGCCACCGCAAAGGGGCAGCGATAATAGAGCCTAAGTCTTCTTACTGAGGGCAGGGTAACATGGGCGGAGTACAGGCTCGGAAGCGCGTATGGTTCGTCCTTCTCGGGGCGGCCTTTGCGTTTTTATTGCTTATAGGTCGGCTTGTCTATATCCAGTTTATCTGGGCGGACGACCTTTCTGAGAGCGCTTTGGATATGCGCATGCAGGACATTCCCATCCAGCCGCGGCGAGGGGTCATCTATGACCGCAGGGGCCACGAGCTGGCTTTTAGCATTGACGTGGAGTCGGTGTACGCAATCCCAGCGCAGGTGAAAGATGAGATCACGGCAGCGAAGGCGCTATCCGACATCCTGGGCATGAAGTACGAGGACGTCTTGAACCGCCTTACGAGGCAGTCGTCCTTCGAGTGGATTAAGAGGAAGATCCCCGACGATGTGGCAAGGAAGATTCGGGAGCAGAAGCTCCCGGGGATCGGCTTCACCCAGGAGTCCATGCGCGTATGGCCAAAGGGTAGCCTGCTGTCGCAGGTGCTGGGCATCGTGGGCATCGACAACGACGGTCTTGAGGGCCTGGAATACGAGTACGACCAGTTGCTCCGGGGTACTCCCGGCCGGTTCACGGTCGAGGTCGACGCGGTGGGAGAAGCGTTGCCACAGTCGCAGAGAGGCTATGTGGCCGCCGTCCAGGGCAAGAACCTTGTCCTGACCATCGACGAAGTTGTACAGTTCATCGCCGAAAGGGAACTGGACAAAGCGGTGCAGCAGAGCCAGGCCGCCGGCGGGTTCGCCATCGCAATGGACCCACGCAATGGCGAGATACTGGCCATGGCGATGCGCCCCACGTATGACCCCAACCAGTACGATCTCTACCCGCAACCTAACCGCAGGCTGACAGCTATTACCGATTCCTTCCCCCCCGGCTCGACGTTCAAGCCCATAACTGCCGCCGCAGCCTTGGAGACAGGCGCGGTCACAGTCAACGATTCATTCTACTGTGGCGGGAGCATCAAGGTCGGCCCGGACACGCTTTACTGCGTGGTCGCCCACGGGAGCCAAACCTTTGAGGAAGTCATCCAAAACTCCTGCAACGTGGGGTTTGTCCAGATCGGGCTCCGGACCGGGGTCGAGGCGTTCTACAAGTATCTGGACCTTTTCGGCGCCACCAGCAGCACCGGGATCGACCTCCCGGGCGAGGCGACCGGGATCATCGTCCCCAAAGATGAAGCCAAGCCTATCGACTTGGCTTGCATGTCCTATGGACAGACGCTGCAGCTGACCCCCATCCAACTTATCTCGGCCATCTCGGCCATCGCCAACGGTGGGTATACAGTCGTCCCGCACCTGGTTAAGGAGGTAACCGGGATCGACGGACAGGTCATTGAGTCCAAGACGTCCGGCAAGGTGCACCAGGTAATATCCGATCAGACTTCGAGTGAACTGCGGGCGGCCTTGGAGAAAGTGGTGGCGGTGGGCACGGGCAAGCAGGCCTACGTGCCGGGATACAGGCTCGCAGGCAAGACAGGGACGTCTAACAAGGTAGTCGACGGCAAGATCGCCGAGGGCAAATACTCGGCGTGGTTCATAGGGTTCGCGCCTGCCAACGACCCCAAACTTGCGCTGTTGGTCATGGTGGATGAGCCAAAGGGGGCCTATTACGGCGGAGTCATCGCGGCTCCGGTATTCTCGGGCGTCATGAGGGACGTCCTCCGCTACCTGGAGGTGCCCCCGCAGGAAGAACCAAGGCAGGAGCAGACGGACTACGTGACCGTGCCGGATCTCACAGGAAAGGACGCTGCTGCGGCTAGGGCTGAGCTTAGGAATCTCGGCCTCGTTGGCACGGAGGAAGGTCCGGGGCAAAGGGTCCAGCGCCAGTTCCCTGTTGCCGGCGCCAAAGTCCCCAAAGAGACCAACGTTATACTTTACACTGACGAGGAGGCCAAACCTGTTCAGGACGGGGTCACCGTGCCTTCTCTCGTGGGGCTTGGCCTGACTCAGGCAAGGCTCAAACTCTCAGAGGCAGGGCTATCTCTGTCCGCCCAGGGTAGCGGCTTTTGCGCGTCGCAGGAACCCGCCGCGGGCAGTCTGGTAACGCCGGGAACTATGGTAAGGGCAGTGTTCAGGATGGGCGTTGATCGATCAGTAGGTAGAAGGTGAGGCGTGGGATGCGGCTATTTGACGTCTTGAGAGAAACGCCAGGCGCCCTGCTCGAGAGGGACGCCGAGATAACAGGCATTACATATGACAGCCGGGCTGTGCGACCCGGGTACTTGTTTGTGGCCGTCGTAGGCACCGAGCTCGACGGCCGAAGGTTCATCCCCGACGCGGTAGCGCGAGGGGCCGCGGCTGTGGTCACTGAGCCGGGAGACGGGGCCACAGCAGGGGTTGTCCAGGATGTGGGGTTCGCTTTGGTTCCCGACGCAAGAAGGGCGCTCTCGCAGGCCTCCAACCTTTTCTACCAAGAGCCTTCGAAATCCCTTGCGGTTGTGGGCGTCACCGGGACCAAGGGCAAGACCACCACCTGCCATCTTGTGAAAGCGGCGTTGGACGCCTGCGGCGAGAAGACCGGTCTAGTCGGCACATTGCACAACATTGTGGGCAAGGAGGAAAGGCCCGTCTTACGGACGACGCCTGAATCCGCCGAGATTCACTCTCTCATGCGGGAAATGGTCGATGTGGGCTCGACGGCGGTCACGATGGAGGTCTCTTCTCACGCCCTGGTCCTCCAAAGGGTGGAGGATATCCGGTTTGCCGCGGCAGTGCTCACCAACATCGGCCACGATCACCTGGATTTTCACAAGACTTTGGATAACTATGCCGGAGCTAAAAGGCACCTTTTCGAGCTGCTCCAAGAAGGAAGCGTGGCTGTGCTCAACAGCGACGAACCTTTCTTTCCGTTCTTCGCGTCCGCGGCTTCAGTGCCTGTCATAACATATGGCTTAGGAGAAAAGTCGAATGTGAGGGCTGAGGGTCTCGACATGGACGGCAACGGGACCTCTTTCAGTGCGGACTTTGAGGGTAAACGGGAGAAGGTCCGCCTCTCACTGCCCGGCCGGTTCAACGTGTATAACGCCCTTGCGGCGGCTGCCGCTGCCTACGGACTCGGCAAGGATACGGCCGCAATCGCTGCGGGGTTGTCCTCGGCCGCTAGGGTGCGGGGAAGGGTCGAAGTGGTGAGCGGCCCGGGGGATTTCACGGTGTGGGTGGATTACGCGCACACCCCCGAAAGCCTGAGAGACGTCCTTGCCCTGGCCCGCGAGGTATCCAAGGGGAAAGTCATCGCGGTCTTTGGCTGCGGCGGCGACCGCGACAATGAAAAGCGCCCGGTCATGGGCAAGGTCGCGGGCGATATCGCCGACTTCGTCGTCCTTACTGACGACAATCCGCGTACCGAGGATGAGGACCGCATCCTCGACCAGATCGAGGTGGGCGTCAAAGAAAGCCGCAGCGCTTGCGCCTTTTCGCGTGTGAGAGATAGGCGAGAGGCGATCCACTTGGCAGTCAACCTGGCCGGCGACGGGGATGTTGTGGTCTTGGCGGGGAAAGGTCACGAGACTTACCAGCGGTTCAAGGACGCGACGGTTGACTTTGACGACACCCTGGTGGCCGCCGAAGCTATGCGCAGTCGCGCCGGCGGGGTTTAGGAGGTGTCGCGATGAGACCTTACTCTCTTGGAGAGATAACCGGTTTGGTGGGAGGAGTCCTGCTGCACGGCGATCCGGCGGCGCGCTTCACCGGCGTGACTACCGACTCCCGCAGTGTGGTGGTGGGGGACTTGTTCGGCGCGCTGGTCGGAGAGAGGTCTGACGGGCACAACTTTGTGGAAGAGGTTTTTCGGAAGGGCGCGGGTGGAGCCATAATCGAGCACCCGGTCTCCGGGCTTCGGGACGTCCTCAACACAGAAGACGCCGCCGGGAGATTTGGGCTGGTCTCGGTGAAATCCACCGTAGGGGCCCTGCAGGCGCTGGCCCGGTCCTACAGGAGGGAACTGTCGTCAACCGTGGTCGGCATTACCGGGAGCGTGGGGAAAACCAGTACCAAGGACCTGGTCTGCTCCGTACTGGCGACTCAGTTCACAACCTTCGGCAACCCTGGCAATCTCAACTCGCACATCGGGCTGCCGCTGGCGCTGCTGGCGGTAGACGGATCTCCTCAATATGTTGTGTTGGAGATGGCCATGCGCGCCAGAGGCGAGGTGACCGAGTTGTGCGAGATAGCCCGGCCTCACATTGGCATCCTCACCGACATCTCTTTGTCCCACGTCGGGGTGCTGGGCAGCATTGAGGAGATAGCCCTGGCCAAGGCCGAGATCCTGGGTTCGCTGCCGCCCGGCGGAGTAGCCATCGCGTCCGGCGACAACGAGTGGGTCAGGAGAATGAGCGATAGAGCCGGCCGTCCCGTGTGTTATTACGGTCTGACGGACGGTTGCGACGTCCAGGCGGTGGATATCCGGGCAATGAGCGCGGATGGCAGCGAATTTGCGGTCCGCTTGCGAGGCGATTTGGCCGCAAAGGCCGCGTCAGAGGGCCCGCTGGACTTTCGCCTGAAGGTGCCGGGCCTTCACCAAGTGCACAACGCTCTGGCTGCCATCGCCGTCGGATTTGTTGCGGGCATCCCGTACCCAAGGATACGAGAGGGCCTGGAGAACGCGGTCATGAGCCCTATGCGGCTTCAGGTGACCACCGCCGGCGGCATCACCATCATCAACGACGCGTACAACGCCAGTCCAAAGTCGATGCGCTCGGCGCTAGACCTCTTGTCGCAGACCGGGTCGGGCAGGAAGATCGCGGTCCTGGGCGACATGCTCGAGATGGGCGACTACGGGCCGGCCGCTCACCGCGAAGTAGGCGAGTACGCCCGGTCCAGGGCCTCTTATCTCGCCTGCGCCGGGGATCTTGCCCGGGAGATAATGACCGGCTGGGGCTCGGCGCGAGATCACGCCCGCGATGCAACCGGAGCGGCCGGATCTTCGTCATGGTTTCCTGATAAGCTGCACCTTCAAAGGTTCCTCAAGGAGTTCTTGCGCGAAGGCGACACCTGCCTGGTGAAGGCCAGCAGGGGTATGGGATTCGAGTCCGTGGTGGCGTCGCTGTCCGGCGGCGCGGAGGTAAGGCATGATGCTGATTAATGAAGGGTGGATCGCCGCACTGGCGTTGGTCGCCGCGCTGATCGTGGGCAGTTTCACTATCCCGTGGCTGCGCAGGCTGAAGATGGGGCAGAACATACGCTCTGACGGCCCGAAGAGCCACCTGTCCAAAGCAGGAACTCCCATAATGGGAGGGCTGATTTTCATCGCGGCGGCTCCGGCTGCCATGCTTGCTTACCGCGCCCTCACGTCTCGGACGACAACCGCGCCTGAGGTGCTCCTTATGGTGTTTCCTGCGTTGTACGCCGTGGTTGGCTTCGTGGACGACTACCTCAAAGTTAGGAAGGGTCGCTCGCTGGGGCTCCGCGCAAGGGAGAAGATGGCGCTGCAGATACTGTTTGCCGCGCTGTTTATGTTCGCGATATCGGCGACCGGGCGCGGCTCCTCGATTATCGTGCCTTTCACGGGCGTCCAGTTTGACCTAGGCGCGTTCTACGGCCTGTTTGGGGTCCTGGTCATCGTGAGCGCGGGGAACGGCGTCAACCTGACTGACGGGCTTGACGGGCTGGCTACCGGAACCACTCTGGTGAGTCTTGCGGCCTTCTACTACATAGCGCGTGTGTTGGGGACCTTGCCCAAGGAGCCCGATCTGGGCCCCTCGGTGTTGGCGTGGATAGGTTCGTTGGTCGGCTTCTTCTTCTATAACCGCCACCCCGCCAAAGTCTTCATGGGCGACACCGGCTCCAACGCCCTGGGCGCCCTGCTCGCGGGGATAGCTATCCTGAGCAAGACTGAACTGGTCCTGTTGTTCCTTGCCGGCATCCCGGTGATCGAGACCTTATCAGACATCTTGCAGATAGCGTCGTTTCAGCTATTCGGACGGCGCATATTCAAGATGGCCCCTCTGCACCATCACTTCGAGTTGTCGGGATGGAAAGAGACCAGGATCGTCTGGATGTTCTGGATCGCCCAGGCGGCTTTGGCACTCCTGGGGATCGCGGGAATGGCCCTTGCGGGTAATTGAGCAGTTAGGGGTGCAAGAGCATGCGTCGGAAACAGCCTGACTATATTCTTTTCTTCGCGATCCTCACCCTGCTTGCCCTAGGGATCGTGATGGTGTTTTCCGCCAGCATGGTGAGGTCGATCAAGTTCTACGGCCACCCCTACTACTTCTTGTTCAGGCAACTTATCTGGACAGCGCTGGGGTTTTCCGCGCTGTTCTTTCTCATGAACTTCGACTGCTGGCGGTATCGGGACTACATCCCCTACATCTGGGGCTTTTCCGTCTTGCTCCTGATCCTGGTGTTGATCCCGGGCATAGGACAGGTGAGGAACGACGTTCGCAGGTGGCTTGGCCCCAGCGCCGTGGCGGTCCAGCCTGCTGAGATCGCCAAGGTCACGACAGTCCTGTTCTTGGCCGACAGCGTGGCCAGACGCAGGGACAAGATCAAGAATCTCGTGACGGGGTTAGGTCCGTACCTGGCCATTCTGGGCGGGACTTTTCTTCTGGTGCTCGCCGAACCCGACCTCGGCACCGCTGTAGCCATCGCCGGATCGGCCGTAGCCGTCATCTTCGTCGGTGGCGCCAAGATCGGCCACCTCGCCCTCGTGGCCGGCGGCGCGGTCCCGGTGCTCTGGTGGGCGGTTATGGGGGAGGAGTACATGCGGAACCGCTTCCTGGCCTTCCTCCATCCGTGGGATGACCCGGGAGGCGCCGGGTGGCAGATAATCCAAGCCCTCTACGCTTTGGGCACCGGCGGACCTTTCGGCACCGGGATAGGCTACTCGCGGCAGAAATGGTTTTACTTGCCCGAGCCCCATACCGACTTCATCTTTGCCGTTCTGGGCGAAGAGATGGGCTTCTTCGGCACCAGTCTGGTGGTCCTTTTGTTCTTCACCATCGCTTGGAGGGGCTATAGGGTCGCGATGGCCGCTCCGGACCGGTTCTCGTGCCTCCTGGCCGCCGGCATGACCACTCTCATCTGCCTGCAGGCCGTGGTCAACATAGGGGTCGTCACCGGATCCTTGCCCATCACCGGCATACCCTTGCCGTTCATTAGTTATGGCGGATCCGCTCTTTTGACGAACCTCATGGCGTCAGGCATCTTGTTGAACGTATCGCGCTACGCCAGCCGCTGAAGGAGGAGAATCTCAATTGCGCCTCGTCGTTACCGGTGGAGGGACAGGCGGGCACATCTACCCGGCCATCGAAGTCGGGAGGGAAATGCAGCGGATGCTGCCCCGGTCCAAGGTCCTGTACGTCGGGACCAAGGCGGGCATGGAGAGTCAGATCGTCCCGCGTGAGGGATTGGATTTCGCCGCTGTAAGGTCTTCGGGGGTCATGGGCAAGTCGCCCCTGGTTGCCGCGCAGGGCGTCTTCCACGCTGCTATGGGCCTCGGCGATGCAGCCCGCGTCCTCCGGTCTTTCCGGCCGGACGTGGTCCTGGGAACAGGCGGCTACGCCTCGGGACCTGTGGCCATGTCCGCGTATATGCTGGGCATCCCCCGGGCGATCCAGGAGCAAAACGCGGTGCCGGGCAAGACGAACTTATTCCTTTCCAGGTTCTGCGGCCGCGTGTTTGCCGCCTGGGAGTACTCCCGCAAGTTTTTCCCGAAGCAAGGCCGCGTGGTGGTTACCGGCAACCCGGTAAGGAGGGCGCTCCTGGGAGGCAAGAGGGAAGAGGGTCGCGCGTACTACGGGATCCCCGCCGGCGCCCCTGTGGTGTTGGTCCTGGGCGGGTCGAGGGGCGCGAGAACGCTGGCCGAGGCAGCCGCAAAGGTGGCCAAGATCGGCCTGGGCGACGCCTACATGGTGCTCTTGGCGGGCACGCAGTATTACCAGAGCGCGGCGATGGCTCTGGGAGCTGTACCGGAGCCGGGCATAGACGGGGCGAGAGCTGGAAATATTATCATACGTCCCTATGAACATAACATGGCGATGGCCTACGGAGCTGCCGACCTGGTGATCGGACGCGCCGGGGGAATGACCCTCTCGGAAGTGACCGCGCTGGGGCTGCCCTCAATAGTCGTCCCTTCGCCAAATGTGGCCGGCAACCATCAGGAACACAACGCGCGCGCGCTGGAGGAAGCCGGCGCCGCGGTGGTAGTGAGGGAGGAAGGGGAAGTGGCGGGCAACGTGGCGCACGCGGCGCTGTCCCTACTTGGGGACCGCGGGAGGCTCGCGGTCATGAGAGAGGCGTCTCTGCGGCTAGGCAAGCCTCTTGCTGCCGAAGCGATCTGCAGGGAGCTAGTGGCGCTGGCCCGTAAGGGCAAATGAGAGCGGGCCCATGCCCGGCACGGGGACAAGCACCCCGCCATAGATATGGGTGCTCACCAATCAAAGAAGGTGCGTTATGCAAACCGTCCACTTCATAGCCATTGGCGGCCAGGGAATGTCAGGCATAGCCAGGATCCTGCTGGACCGGGGCTACCGGGTATCGGGCTCCGACCTCCGGGAAAGCAGTCTGACGAAGAGGCTTGGGGAACTCGGAGCCGCCATACATATTGGACACCGGGCGTCTAACCTGGGGGACCCCGACATGGTGGTGGTCTCCTCGGCCATACACCCTGACAACCCCGAGCTGCGAGAGGCGAGGGCTCGGGGCATACCCGTGGTTCACCGCATGGACGCTCTTTTGGCGGCGGTCGAAGGCAAACGCCTCGTGGCCATCGCGGGAGCCCACGGCAAGACCACCACGACGTCGATGGCTGCGTGGGCGCTAACCGAGGCAGGCATGGAACCAACGTATCTGGTCGGCGGCGAGTTAGGCGCCGAAGGCAACGCTCAAAGCGGCAGCGGAGACTATGCGGTATTCGAGACCGATGAAAGCGACGGGTCGTTCCTCAAGGTCCGCGCCGACATCGCCCTCACTACCAATATCGACAACGATCACCTCGAGCATTGGGGCTCCATGGAGGCACTCGAGCAGGCTTTTTACAGGTTTCTCGACGCGGTGAAGCCGGGCGGAGCAAGGATCGCCTGCGCCGATGACGCGCGGCTCCGAGAGTACGCCGGCAGTCGCGCCGGCACACAGACCTACGCTACCGGCGCCGTTGCCCAATGGGAGGGAAGGGACTACCGGCCGCAGGGATGGGGTTCCACCACCTGCGTCTTCAGGGAGGGTCACGAGGTGGCTACCTTGAGCCTCAGAGTGCCGGGCCTGCACAACGCGCAGGACGCTTTGGGAGCCGTCGCAGCCGCCTGCGCAACCGGACTTGTGCCCGGTGAAGCCGCAGGGTACCTCGCTTCTTACCCCGGCGTGAAGAGGCGGTTGGAACGCATCGGCGAGTTCGCCGGCGTCCTGGTCCTCGACGACTTCGCCCATCACCCCAGCGAGATCACGGCCTCACTGTCGGCCGTAAGGTCCGCCCTGCCGGGCCAAAACGTGACCGTAGTATTCCAGCCTCACCGGTACTCCCGCACAAGGCTTCTTCAGGATGATTTCGGCCTATCTTTGGCCGCCGCCGATAGAGTCGTGGTCACCGGCATCTACGCCGGTCCCGGCGAAGAGCGGGAGAAAGGTGAACGTTGCCGAAGTCGCCAGGCCGGCGAGTG
>JBBDIP010000011.1:0-22136 GCA_040880305.1 Bacillota bacterium | reverse complement strand
TCCGCGTCAGGCTGCGGCATGCGGGCAGGTGCCACGGGGTGATGATGCGGCCCCTACGGCAGGTGGACTCCACGGCCCCACCAGATGCGAAACCGCGGGAGAGCGGGAGAAAGGCGTGTCGTCGTCATTCGTGTCTGACGCGATAAAGGCCCATGGGCACACGTCGGTTTTGCTGGTGGAAGATAAGGACGATGCGGCACGAGAAGCAGCGGTTTCATCGCGTCCGGGAGACGTTGTCGTGACAATGGGGGCCGGCGATGTGTGGAAGACCCACGGGGTAATTCGCGACACGCTGGAGAGGGCGTAGCAGTAACCGTTACCCCTCCGGTTTCGTAAAATGGTGGGCTTGATCAGTTGAAAAACGCGCTTTCCGTCCGCCAGGAGAGTGGTGCGAGAATGTCCAAGTTCGTCATAGATGGTCCGGTCTCTCTTCATGGTACGGCCTTGGCAAGCGGCGCGAAGAACGCCGTCCTGCCCATTATGGCTGCCTCAGTTATGGCGTCCGAGCCTTGCGTCCTGCACAATTCCCCTGACCTCTCCGACGTCCGAACCATGGCGCAGATATTGAAGGAGCTGGGCGCTGAAGTCCGGAGGACCGGCCCGGATGGGTCCTCGCTCTATATCGACCCCCGGACCATCAACCGTCACATAGTCGACGAGATGCTCATGAGGCAGGTGAGGTCGTCGATCTTCCTCATGGGGCCCCTATTGGGCAAGATGAGGAGAGTGCAGGTGTCCTACCCAGGCGGGTGCGACATAGGCCAGCGTCCTATCGACCTTCACATCAAAGGGCTCAAGGCTCTGGGCGCATCATTCCAGGAGGAACACGGCCACATCATCGCCTGGTGCGACAGATGGGAAGGGATCGATATCCACCTGGATATCCCGTCGGTGGGGGCCACCGAGAACATCATGATGGGAGCGTGCCTCGCGCACGGCGTTACGGTGATAAGGAACGCCGCAAAAGAGCCTGAGATTGTTGATCTCCAGGGTTTCTTGAACGCAATGGGGGCCAAGGTCCGCGGAGCCGGGACCGACGTGGTGCGAGTAGAGGGCGTGGACCGGCTATCCGGCGCCGAGTACAGCGTCATGGTAGACAGGATAGAGGTCGGCACTCTCATGGTGGCGGCCGCGATAACCGGCGGCGATGTGCTGATACCTAACGCTTTGGCCGAGCACGTGCAGGCGGTGACATCCAAACTGAGGGAAGTGGGCGCAGAGGTCCTCGTGAATGGGCAGGGCCTGCGGGTAATAGGGCACGGCCGCCCGAAGCCAACCGACCTCAAGACCCTGCCGTACCCCGGGTTCCCCACCGACATGCAGCCCCAGATGATGGCGCTCCTCTCTATCGCCGAAGGCACCTCGGTGATCACCGAGACCATATTCGACTCCAGGTTCAAGCAAGCCGAGGAGCTTGGACGCATGGGCGCCCGGATCCGTAACGAGGGCCGAACTGCTATAATTAAGGGTGTGCCCATGCTCTCAGGCGCCAGGGTGGAGGCCACAGACCTCCGGTCCGGCGCGTCGCTGACACTGGCCGGGTTGGCCGCTGAAGGCAGGACGATGGTATGCGGCACCCACAACGTGGATAGAGGCTACGAGAAGCTCGAAGATAAGCTGGCCTCTCTTGGCGCCAAGATACGCAGAGTAGAACAAGAGGCCGCACAGTGACGTCGTAATGCTTGGGAGAGCCGGGAGGACCTTTTGGGAAGAGCGGGAGAGAAGAAACGAGCTGTCCGCGAAGGCAGAGGCCTGACCTATGGTCTGATTATCTTTTTCTGCCTATTTGCCGGCGCGTTTTTGTTCCTGCGCTCACCGTATTTCTCGGTTCGCGACTTTGAGGTAGACGGCGCCCACGAAGTCTCCCGCGAGGAGATCGTGGCGCGGTCGGGCCAGACAGCGACCAACATTTTTGCCTTCGATTTGGACAAGGCCTCCTCTCTCATTGAGACTTCCCCCTGGATCGAGAGCGCTTCCGCCAGGCGAAAACTCCCCGGAACCATCGTGCTGAGCGTGGTCGAACGCACTCCCGTCGCGTTCATGCCGGTCGGAGACGCGATCTGGTTGGTGGACGCCACCGGGCGGGTCTTGGACAAGGACGACGGCACGTGGCCAGACTTGGTGGCGATGACGGGGCCGTCGACCCTTCTGACCCCCGGACAGTTCCTGGACGAGGAGACCTACGGCTGGGGGCTCCGCGTCTTACTGGCTTTGGGCTCGCTTTCCAGGGAGAAGTTGATCGAGATCAGTGTACAGAACGGCGAGGCTGCACTTATACTTGATGATGGGTGTGAGGTCCTCATTGGGAAAGAGAGGAACGACCCAGCGGCTCGCGCCTCCCTGCTTGAGTCCATCTTAGAGGAGCTGGCGAGGGAAGGGAGGATCGCGGAACGCATTGACCTTCGTTTCGACAAACCCGCAGTCAAAGACCAATTCGTCAAGACCCCAGGGAGGTGAGGACTATGAGAAGCCGCGGCTCGTGGGCTGCCCTAACGATAATCTTCGTCTTATTCGGCTTTATGCTGGCTACGCAGTTCAGGGCCAGACCTCCCGTTGCTGGGAATCTGCAGTATCAGCGCGCGGAGGAGCTGTCTGTGCTTCTCAGAGTGGCCGAGGAACAGCGTGACACCCTCGTTGAGGAGGTTTCCGCCCTCCGCGATAAAGTGGCGCAGATGCAGGCCGGGGAGGACCAGGAGAAGGTGCTTCAGGAAGAGCTCAACAAGGCCAGAGTGCTGGCCGGACTGACCGAGGTTAAAGGGCCCGGGGTGGTCATCGAGATGAGCGACTCTCAGAAGGTGGCCCAGCCCGGGCAGGACCCCAATATTTTCCTCATCCACGATAAGGACCTGCAGGACGTCATCAACGCGACCTTCGGCGCCGGAGCCGAGGCGCTTTCGGTAAACGGGCAGAGGTTTGTGTCCACCACTGAGGTGGTTTGCGCTGGCAGCGTCATCATGATCAACGGCGTCAGGGTCGCGCCGCCTTTCAGGATCCTTGCGATAGGCGATTCGACGGTGCTCGAGAGCGGACTCAAGATGCGGGGTGGCGTGGTCACCAATTTGCAGTTCTGGGGCATCGACGTCAAGGTCAAACCGGAGCCGGAGGTCGTCATCCCTGCCTACCAAGGGTCTTTGGACTTCAGGTTTGCTCTGCCTGTCCACAAGGAGGCGACAAAATAGATGTGGTTCCTCATCGCCGGTCTCCTGGTGGGCGTTTTGGTCGGCCTGAATATGCCCTGGACCGTGCCCGCGATCGTGGCCAGGTACATGGCCGTGAGCCTCCTTGCAGGGGTCGATACGGCCCTCGGAGGGTTTCGCGCCAGTCTTGAAGGTGAATTCGATGTCGCGATCTTCGGGACGGGCTTTGTGGGCAACGCCGTCCTCGCAGCGGTTTTCGTTTATGTAGGCGACGTCCTGGGTATTGAGCTCTACCTGGCCGCCGTGGTGGCGCTGGGTGTTCGCATCTTCAACAACCTGGGGGTCATCAGGCGCCATTTGGTAAACCACTGGACCCAAAAAGGGCGCAGCCTCGGGGACAAATGAAGGGATTTTTTGAGGATCGTGGAAAGTAAAGCGAGAACTCTTAAGGTAGGTGGCGCACTCATGGCAGGACAAGAGCCAAGATATGCCAATCTGAAAGTGATCGGAGTCGGCGGGGGCGGGTCCAACGCTGTAAACCGTATGGTCGAGGCAGGTATCCAGGGCGTTGACTTCATCGCCGTTAATACCGACGCGCAGGCGCTAAACCTCACGCTGGCTCCAACCAAGCTCCAGATAGGACAGAACCTGACCAGAGGTCTCGGCGCCGGCGCCAACCCCGAGGTCGGCCAGAAGGCTGCTGAGGAGTCGCGGGACGAGATCATGGAGCACTTGAAGGGTGCTGACATGGTCTTCATTACCGCCGGGATGGGTGGCGGGACCGGCACCGGCGGCGCCCCCATAGTTGCCCAGTGCGCCAAGGAAGTGGGCGCCCTCACCGTTGGCGTCGTGACCAAGCCTTTCTCATTCGAGGGCCGGCGGCGGATGAATCTAGCCATGCAGGGGATCCAGAACCTCCAGCAGAACGTCGACACCCTTATCGTCATCCCTAACGACAGGCTCCTTCAGGTTGTCCAGCGGGATACGTCGATACTGGAGGCCTTTAGGATAGCTGACGACGTCCTGCGCCACGGCGTGCAGGGGATCTCCGACCTGGTGATGATCCCTGGGCTCATCAACCTGGACTTCGCAGACGTCCGCACCATCATGATGGATACCGGGTCGGCCCTCATGGGAATCGGCATCGGCCACGGCGAGAACCGGGCTTCTGACGCGGCGAAACAGGCTATATCGAGTCCGCTCCTTGAGGCCGGCATCGACGGCGCCAGGGGCGTCCTGATGAACATAACCGGCGGCCCCGACTTGGGGCTGTTCGAGGTTGACGCGGCCACCGAGATCGTCATGCAGGCTGCGGATCCCGACGCCAACATCATCTGGGGCGCGGTGATCAACAACGATCTAACCGATACGGTGCAAGTTACCGTCATCGCCACGGGTTTTTCCAGCGCCAAACGGTTGGTGTCTTCCACCAGCCAGGCCGCCGCCACGAGCACTCCAAGGATCGAGGCTAAGGACCTCCTGGAAGTGCCCATCTTCTTGAGGAGGCAAAAACCGGTAGAAAAGCCCCGGTAAAAAGTCGCTGCGCAGGACAACTTAATACAAGCTTTTCCTGCATCACCCTGTATGATCTCCGAAGGAAGGCCTGGGCGCGCGACATAAGGCCCGGACATCCTGAATAGAGATGGCCATGCGGGGTGATCGCGTTTTCATGGTGAAGTACGTTTACGTAGACGTGCTTTTCGCCACCAACCTCCTGGTCAATTACCTGATCCTGCTTGCCGCCGGGAAGCTGGCTGGCCGCGCGGCGTCAGGAAGGAGGCTCCTCCTGGCGTCGGCCGCAGGGGGAATGTACGCTGTCTCGTCGGCGGTGTTTCCGCTGACCGCGGCGTACTCCCTTCCGGCTAGGCTGGCTTTCGGTCTCTTCATGGTGGCCCTATCCTACCCGGGGCGGAAGATGCAGTCATTTGTGACTGTCGCGGTCTCGTTCTACCTATGCTCGGCAGTGGCGGCGGGCACGGCCATGGCGTTGCAGGACTATCGACTGACGTCCTTGCTGAAGAGCGCTGTCTCGCCCGCCGACAGCGCGGTTGTCCGCTGGTGGATTGTGGCGGTCTCGTTGGTCCTCTTGAGCGTCGTCCCGGTAGTCGCCAGGCTGGGAGGCTTTCAGCCGGGCAAGCCGCTTCCGTTGCTGGGACTGGAGCTGGAGGTGACCGGCAGGAAACTTGGGCTCACCGGCCTCGTCGATACCGGGAACAATCTCAGAGATCCGGTTTCCGGACTCCCCGTGGTAGTAGTGGACTGGGAGCCGCTCCGCAAGATCATGCCAGGCGAGGTCTTCGCGTTCTTCCAGTCCACCTGGGATAGCATGCCGGAGAGCCTCTCAGAGACTCCTATTGGGAAGAGGCTGCGACTGATCCCCTACGTGAGCCTGTCCGGCAGAAGAGGCGTTTTGCCCGGTTTTCGGCCCGACCACTTTGTGATCCTGGAAAAGGACGGGCAAAGGGTCAAGAAGGACGCCATCATCGGCGTAAGCCGGGAGCATCTCAGCCCCAACGGCCTCTACCAGGCCCTATTGCATCCGGACCTCGTCCGCCTCTAGTAGAACGCCCGGGAGGTGTCTTCCTTGAGACCTCTAGGATACATGTGGTCGTGCATTTGCCGGATGTGGATCGCCTTACTCCGCTGGCTTGGGATCGGAGGACGCATCGACTACGTCGGGGGAGCCGAGGCCCTCCCTCCGCCTCTGAGCCAGGAGGAGGAAGGACTCCTCCTATCCCGCCTGCGCGGCGGGGACGTAGATGTGAAGTCGACTCTCATAGAGAGAAACCTCCGGCTCGTGGTCTACATAGCCAAGAAATTCGAGAACACCGGGATCCCGGTGGATGACCTGGTATCCATAGGGTCCATCGGCCTCATCAAGGCGGTCTCGACCTTCGATATTCAGAAGAACATCAAACTTGCTACATACGCGTCAAAATGCATTGAAAACGAGATACTCATGTACCTTCGGCGCACCATCCGGTCTAAGGCCGAAGTCTCGTTCGATGAACCTCTAAACGTGGATGGAGAGGGCAACGAACTGTGCCTTTCCGACGTCAAAGGCACGTCGGAGGACATCATATACGGCGACCTCGAGAAAGAGGACGACCGCGAGGTCCTTCGGTTCGTGCTGGGCCGCCTCCCGTGGAGGGAGCGGACTATATTGGACCTCCGCTTCGGCCTTCGCGACGGCGTCGAGCGCACGCAAAAGCAAGTGGCCGACATGCTCGGCATCTCTCAGTCATACATATCCCGCCTTGAGAAGAAGATAATGCAAAGGCTTCACCGCGATATGGTCGGTTTTCAGTAGTCCTCCTGTATATCCCCAGCCCGGCGCGGCAATACTTATCTTGATTTGAACGACTAAAATCTGGAAGTGAGCCGGGGGGACTTCGTTCTTTGAACAAAGTCGAGATTTGCGGCGTCAACACCAGCAAGCTGCCTGTACTATCCTCAGCGAAGATGAAGGAGCTCTTCGTCGCCAAGAACTGCGGCGATGAGGCGGCCAGAGAGAAACTGGTCAGCGGCAACTTGAGACTCGTGCTCTCTGTCATCCAGCGCTTCACCAACCGCGGCGAGTACGTCGACGACCTTTTTCAGGTCGGCTGCATAGGCCTCATGAAGGCCATAGACAACTTTGACCTGGGACAAAACGTGAAGTTCTCGACCTACGCCGTCCCCATGATCATAGGGGAGATCAGGCGCTACCTTCGAGACAACAACCCCATCCGCGTCTCGCGGTCGCTCCGCGATGTGGCTTACAGGGCCCTGCAAATCAGAGACACTCTCATATCGAGATTGGGCAGGGAGCCTAGCATGAAGGAGATATCCAAGGAACTCAAGACGCCAGAAGAGGAAGTCGTTTATGCTCTTGACGCGATCCAGGAGCCAATCAGCCTATTCGAGCCGGTGTACCACGACGGCGGAGATCCCATATTTGTCATGGACCAGGTGAGGGACGAGAAGGGCGAGGACACGGCTTGGGAGCAGGACATAACGATTAACGAAGCGATCGGGAAATTATCTGAACGTGAGCAGGCAATAATAAGAATGCGATTTTTCAAAGGAAAGACGCAAATGGAGGTCGCACAGGAAATCGGGATATCGCAAGCCCAAGTCTCGCGGCTCGAGAAAGCGGCTCTCAGGCACATGCGGCTGGACATGAGCGTTTAGATAGCGGAAGGGAGGTGGGCTAAACGAAGCGCAGAAATCGAAGAGGTTTTTGGCAGGCGGCGCGCCTCGCGCTGGCGGCGGGGCTGATCCTCTTCATGGGTTGGGGTTTTTCGCAGGAGACCAAGGCAGCTAGAGCCTACACTCCCAACAACCTCATGCGCCAGCCGCAAGATGCCGTGCCGGCTGACAAGCCTACGGCAATGGCGACCGAAAGCATCGTCAGGTTGCACATTCGGGGAAACTCCAACGAGCCATCCGACCAGGGCGTGAAGGAAAAAGTCAGAGATGAGCTCATGCAGAGCTTCGGAAAGACACTGGACGACGCGGTCGACGCTAGGGAGGCGGAACGCATCCTGTCCAAGTCCCTGCCCGACATCGAGCAAGTCGCGGCGGCGTGCCTTCAGCGGAATGGGTTCTCTTACGGAGCCAAGGCCACCGTTAAGATGGACTACTTTCCCGACAAGCAGTATGAGACGGCAGCCGGCGACTTGATCTACCTGCCGGCGGGCCAGTATAAGGCGCTGGTAGTCGATCTCGGGAAGGGCGCAGGCGACAACTGGTGGTGCGTCATGTACCCTCCCCTTTGCTACTTCGATCTGGTGCAAAGGGCGGTCCTGAAGTACGGGCCCGAAGGCGCGCCCGCTGGCGGCACACAAACCGCTCTAATCGTGGATGAACTGGCGACGAAGGGTGTACCGGTCGAAATCCGGTCATTCTTGCTCGACAGCGTAAGGGCGGGTTTCGCGCGGTTAGCAGACCTGTGGAATAGAAGCCGGCCAGGTCCGACCAGCGCAAGCGAAGAGAGGTAGCAGCTGCCCGGACAGACTGGAAATGGGTTACCAGGACCACCCCCGGAATACCATGCAAGGGGGTGGTCTTGTGATCAGGGCTTCGGATCTCTCGACCCGGGACGTCGTCAACACCGTCGACGGGCGAAGGCTGGGGAACATAGTTGACGTCGAGATGGACCTTGGCACCGGCAAGATTATCGCGGTGATAGTGCCCGGTCAGGCCAAGGTGATGGGAGTCTTCGGCAAGTCCGACGACTACGTGGTCCCATGGGAGAACATCAAAAAAATAGGAGAAGACGTCATACTGGTGGAGCTGTCGGAGCGGTATCTGCGGAGGAGTACACATTAGATTGTGACCTTGACTTTCCTCCGCCCCCTGCAATACTCTTTTTGTGGAACCGCTCCACAAAAGGGTTCTTGCTTCCAGGAGAAGGAAGACATTGAAACGACGCCCTAAGAACAGAACCACAAGGTACCGCTCTTACGCACGCAGAGTCGCTATGTTCGCCATCCTCCTTTCAGTGGTCCTGCTATTCACATGGACCTACATAAGAACTGCGCTGCTGGGTGCCTTTATCGGCGTGAGTAGGGGAGAGAGTGGGACTTTGGAGGACAAAGTCTCGGGCGAGGCCGTGTTCGCCGGCGGCAGCGCCGTTGTCACCGCCCCCGCCCCCGGCTCCGTTAGGTTCCTGGTCAAGGATAAGGAATCGGTAAGGATGGGACAGGTTATCGCCGAGGTGGGAGCTCCTTCGACCGCAGAGGCGTTCAACCAGAGCATTGCTTTCGCAAAGACCCAACTCCACGAATATGAGGAAAGCACGCAAGAGGAGTTCACGTCGCTGCTCGGAAGGGTGCAGCCCGCCTACGAGAAGGCCGTCAACCTCTTCTTCAGCATTCAAAAGGCCTATGCGGCAGGCGAGGTGCCTAAGGCAAGGGCCGATGAGGAACAGCTATTTGAGGTCGAAGAAGTCCTGAACCAAGATAGGTCTCGCCTATCAGCCATTGAGGATGAGAGAGCCAGGCTGTCAGCCAACCTGTCGAACATAGCCGCGGCCCAGAAGGTATCGTCGGTGCAGGTGCTCGCGCCCGCGTCCGGCACGTTTACCGCGGAGGTCAGCAGCATCGACTCCAAATTCACCCAAGATGCCCTGTCGGCGAGAGACGCATCCCAACTACTGGCCCTTTCGCGGGAAGCACGGGAGTCTCGTTTGCTCACGGTCAAAGAGGGACAAAGCGTGGGGGCGGGCGACGCCATAGGCAGGGTGGTTTCAGGGCAGAAAGTGACATTTTACCTGCCCGTCAAGACCGAGGACAGGCCCGACGTTAAAGCAGGCAGGGAGATAAGCGTCACGTTTTCTTCTTCAGGCCAGAGTGAAACGGCCATCATCACCGACGTTCAGGACGGCAAGCCGCCCGGGTATTCGGTGATCGTGGGCGAGATGTCCGTGGTCTCGGTGGACAAGGTGGTGCGCGCCGCCGCCATCAGCCTCCTGCTCCGGTCCCGTAGCGGCATCGTCATCCCCAGAAGCGCGATACTGGAGAAAGACGGGATGAGCGGCGTGCTCGCCGTTCAGAAGACCTACGCCCGTTTCGTCCCGGTTGAGGTGCTCATGACCAAAGGAGACAAAGCTGCCGTCCGCGGCATATCTGGAGGCGACGAGGTAGTCACGCGGGCGATAATGTTCCTCGAAGGGAAGCGCGTGAGATGACGGTACCCGACGTAGCAACGGTCGCGCAAAACATCGAAGCAGCGTGCAGGCGGATAGGACGGGACCCGGCGACCGTCAGACTCATGGCTGTGACCAAGCAGGTGCCCGCGACGACCATAAGAGAGGCCATGGTCGCGGGCGTTTCGCTGTTTGGCGAGAATCGCGTCCAGGAAGCCAGGAGCAAGATGGAGGTAGGCGCCTTCCAGGGAGCGACTTTGTGCCTCGTAGGCCACCTCCAGTCGAACAAGGCGTCGCTGGCGGCCAGGTTGTTTGACCAGGTGCATTCGGTCGACTCAGAGCGGCTGGCTACCGCCCTGGGCAAGTTCAGGCTGCAATACCTTGGAGACCCGCTGCCGGTCCTGATGGAGGTCAACGCGGGCGAAGACCCGGCGAAGAACGGCGTGCCCGCTTCGGGGGCCTTGGGCCTGGCGCTCTCCATCCTCCAAACGCCCGGGCTAGTCCTCAAAGGGCTCATGACGGTGGCACCGGGGCACGGGGACGAGGGCACGGCGCGCCGCGCTTTTCGGCGCCTGCGTCTTCTGCGCAATGAGCTTATGGAGGCGGGAGTCCCGGCGGTCAACCTCCAGGAGCTCTCCATGGGCATGTCAGGGGACTACGCGGCGGCCATCGAAGAGGGATCGACGATAGTGAGGATCGGGACGGCCTTATTCGGGCCCAGGCGCTAGCCAAAAAGAAGGTCTTACGCTCCTCGTCGTTGAACTACGTCACCCAAAGTCTCCCAAAGGGGGGGTCCGGAATGGGTTCCTCTGGCGATCCGGGCGCATCAATCCACAGACTGACGCCGCTGGATATCCACAATAAGGAGTTTGGCAAGACGTTCCGCGGCTATAGCGAAGGTGAGGTAGATGAGTTTCTCGACCTGATAGTGGCCGAATTCGAGAGGCTTATCAGGCTCAACGAGGGACTCTCGTCAGACATTTCGGGCTTGGAGTCACGCGTCGAGCACTACAAGGGGCTGGAAGAGACGCTTAAGAACGCCATTGTCCTGGCCCAAAAGATGTCCGATGACCTCAAAGAGGCAGCCGTGAGAGAGGCCGATGCGACTAAGCGTCAGGCCTCGGCCGATGCTGACAGGATTCGCGACGAGGCCAACCTCGCGCTCAAGAAGAGTTACGAAGAGATCGAGGCCCAGAGGAACCGTCTCATGCGGTTCAAAGTGGAGCTCCGGTCGTTCCTCCAGTCGGCGCTTGAGATGGTCGACACCGGATCCGCCGGGATACTGAAGCGCATCGACGACCTCCCCGGCGGGGCTGATGAGCCCTCCGACAAGGAGACCTGAAAGCCAAGACGCTGAGATCTGCCGACAACCCGCCCCCGCTTTTGGGGGCGGAGCCATTACAAGCTATGCTGCTTTGTGCGTGTCATCTGCGATAATATCCCTGGGGAGATGGTATGCGTGCCGGAGAAGAAAGTGGTTGGGATCATAGGCGGCATGGGGCCCGAAGCAACGGCCGACCTGTTCTTGAAGATAGTGAAGAGCACTCCAGCGGGGCGGGATCAGGACCACCTCCGCATCGTCATCGACAACAACCCAGAGATACCTGACAGGACAGCGTTTATCCTTGGGAAGGGCGCCGACCCGCGCCCGTACCTTTTGGCCACGGCCAGGAACGTGGAGAAAATGGGGGCCGATTTCATGGTCATCCCTTGCAACACCGCCCACTATTTTCACAAGGAGATCCAGGCGGCCGTGAACGTCCCGGTCCTGCACATCATGAAAGAAGTAGCCAGAGAGCTGTCGGGGAAGATACAGAAGGCAGGGATCCTCGCCTCGACAGGGACCCTGCGGACCCGTCTCTACGAGGATCATCTTAAGGAAGCCGGCATCGAGGCCGTTGTGCCGCTTGGCACCGACCAAGACGAGGTCATGGACGCCATCTACAGTGTAAAGGCAGGAGATCTGGCCAAAGGGCGGGAATTAGCGCTCAAGCAAGGCGCGAGGTTGATATCTATGGGAGCGCAGGTGGTGATAGCCGGCTGTACCGAGATACCGCTGGTGCTGCAGAACGGCGACCTCGCTGCCCCCGTCTTAGACGCCACGAAAGTCCTGGCAGTGAGTTGTGTGAGAGTGGCGTTTGGAGGGTGATTGAATGCCTAGAATTGCAGATCCGCCACAGTCACCGCCCAAGAAGGGCAATAGAGGAGAGGACGACTCCAAGCGGGGACCGAACGCTTTTGTGCCCAAAGCGCCCAAAATGCTACGGCCCATCGTTAACCCCAGGGGAAACCGTAAGGGAAGGTAGGTCAAACACATGCCTCCAAGAGCCAGACTGTTCGTAAACGGCAGCATTCACGCTCAGGCCCACGGAAGAGAGAGAGAAGCGCTGGCGGAACTAGAGGGCAGGATCCTGTGCGTCGGAGACAGGGACGTAGCCAGGGATTCTTTCCCGCAAGGGATCACGCCGGAAGTCGTGGACCTTGAAGGCAGGACAGTGCTTCCGGGGTTCATCGACAGTCACTTGCACCTCATGAACCTGGGAGTAGGGCTTCGCAACCTTCAGCTCGGCGAGGTCAGATCCATAAAGGATCTGAAAACGCTCCTTCGCGATAGGGCTGAGAAAGCCGCTCCCGATGAGTGGATACTCGGGCGGGGCTGGGACCAGGACTACTTCGCAGAGAAACGCTATCCCACCAAGAAAGACCTCGACGAAGCAGCCGGCGGAAGGCCGGTCTACCTTACCAGGGTTTGCGGGCACCTGGTCGTGCTATCGAGCAAGGCGCTTCAAATCGCCGGCATAACCAGGGACACTAAAGACCCGCCCGGCGGGGTCATCGATCGCGACAACTACGGTGATCCGACGGGGGTGCTGAGGGAGTCAGCCCAAGGCCTTGGCCGCGAAAAGATTCCGGGGCCCGACCCACAAGTCCTCGAGGAATGCACTAAGGACGCCATGAAGTACCTGCTGGCCAGGGGCATCACGACCATACATCCCAATGACGGCCAAGCTGGGTTCGCCGGGACCATGGAGATGTACCGCAAGGCTCACGCCGGCGGAATCCCGCTGCGTGTGTACTGGGATATGCCGTTTGGACTGCTTGAAGAACTTGCCGAGACGCCCCTTCGCACCGGCGACGGCGACGACTACCTCCGCATCGGCGCCGCCAAGATGTTCGCCGACGGCAGCCTCGGAGGAAGGACGGCTGCGCTGGAAGAACCGTATTCGGACGAGAGCGGGAATCTCGGCATCCTTGTCACGACTGAAGATGACCTGAAGAAGGACGTCTATGCCGCGCATTCCCTGGGCATGCAGGTCGCGGTCCACGCCATCGGAGACCGCGCGACTCGGGTGAGTCTCACGGCAATTGGCGAGGCGCAGTCAAGGCTTCCAAGAAAGTCTCTGCGTCACAGGTTGGTGCACGCGCAGATCCTGTCGCCTGCCCTCATCACCGAGATGAGGAGGGTGCGGGTCGTGGCCGACGTTCAACCCAAGTTCCTCACGACCGACATGCGCTGGGCCCAGGAGAGAGTCGGCACCCAGAGGATGCGCTCGTCTTACGCTTGGCGCACCATGCTCAAGGCGGGGATCCCTCTGGCGGGCGGGTCCGACTGCCCGGTGGAGCCCGCGGACCCGCTATGGGGTATCTACGCCGCCGTCACCCGCAAGGACATGGAGGGGAACCCCAAAGGCGCGTTCTACCCCAACGAACGGATCACCCTCGAAGACGCTATCCGTATGTTCACTGAGGGAGGGGCCTACTCGGCGTTCCAGGAGGACCAGAAGGGGACTCTGGAGACCGGCAAGCTCGCCGACTTCGTAGTGCTGTCAGGGGACATTTTCAAGGTCGCTCCCGACGACGTGAAGGACCTCGAGGTCCTAATGACGGTGGTCGGCGGCGACATTGCGTATCAGAAATCCTGATAGGACATACAAAACCGATATCCCGGAGGCTAGGACCCCGACCCGCTCGACTGCGGAGAGGAAGAACTCCTCCGGGAACATCTTTATGAGCCAATCGGTGTTTGGATCGAGAAGCCACAGGTCATTCGTGAACGCCAGCAAGTGGAAGTTGGTCCACCAGCCCGCAAAGTTCATCTTGGCGGGAATCGCCAGGGCGACCAAGATCCCAACCGTGACTCCCGCCGCAGTGAACAAAGCCCTGGACAACGCCCGTTTCTGACCTGACTTCATAAGATAGAGCGTGATCCCCAATACCTCTGCGGCCAGCGCCTGCTCAAGTGTAAAGCCGGCCTGGAAGAGCGACCGCACGTCATAAAGGTGCGTCAGCTCAGTCGCGTTATACAAAGGCCGCTCTTGCCCGAGTATAGGCACGGTCACCTGCGGCGTGGCCGTCTTTCCGGTGAAGTAGTCGAACAGCGCCCTTCCGGAGAGCGAAAGATCCTCAATGGACATCCCGGTCTCCTCGGTAACGCCGTATTCCATCCACTTCTCACGGTAAAATCCAAGGTTCAACGCCACTAGATGGACCGGGATGATCAGGCAGAGAACCACCATGCTCACCATGAGGAGTGCTGTGGCGATCCATGGAAGGGTTCTGCGGTTGGTTGGATTTTGCACCGTTCTCACTCCTTTCGCCCCCAGACCGGCTTTTCACACCATAATCGCAGGTCACATAGTATGCCCTTGCTGATTGACCGAACTTTGGCCGGCGAATGGGCCAGGCCGGGAATAGGGGGAGCGCCTTGCTAGAAAGAGGTTACATCAAACGTGTTTTTCCGGGCAACAACACTCCGCGGGGATTCTTCTCGTACTACGACTACATCCTCCCGAAGGACGCCACGAGGATCTTCGTGATCAAGGGCGGCCCGGGGGTCGGCAAGTCGACCTTCATGACGAGCATAGCCAGGGACATGGTGGAACTTGGCTATGACGCTGAGATCCATCATTGCTCGGCCGACAATGACTCCATTGACGGCGTCGTCTTCCCGGCCATCGGGGTCGGAATGCTGGACGGCACCTGGCCGCACGTGGTTGACCCAAAGACTCCTGGCGCTGTAGACGAGATAATCTGGCTGGGAGAATTTTGGGATGAAGATGCGGTCAGAGCCCAGAAGAAGGGGATCCTGGAAGCCCAGAAGGGCGTGGAGTCGGTGTTCAACCGCGCCTACCGCTATCTGAGGGCCGCTCAGGTCATCTACGAAGACTGGGAGGCAACCAACGTCGAGTCATTGGATATCGGTCAGACCAACATTCTGGCCCAGACGATCATCAACGATAACCTCGGTGCGATACCGGTCTCTTCCAACCCCGGAATGGAGAGGAGGCTGTTTGCCAGCGCCATAACTCCTGACGGGATGGTGAACTACCTCAACACCATCGTAGCCCACTGCACAAAGAGGTATGTCATCGAAGGCGATCCCGGCACCGGGAAATCCGTGCTCCTTGAGAAGGTAAAGCGCGCGGCCCTGGATAGAGGTTTCTTCACGGAGGTCTACTACTGCCCGCTGCACCCCGATAAAGTCGAGCACTTGGTGGTGCCCGATTTGCGGCTGGCTCTGACCAAGTCAATCGAGCCCCACGCCTACGTGCCCGGTCCCAATGACATCATCATCGACATGAACGCGTGCAGGAACGACGACATCCTTAAGGCGCATCAGCCCCAGGTAAACCGGGCGCGGGAAGAGTTCGACAGGCTCTTCAACCTGGCCATCTTCTATATCGGCCAGGCGAAGCAGTATCACGACGCGATGGAGAGATTCTATGCCCCCAATATGGACTTCGCGGGCATCGACAGGCTTCGCAAGAGGACCCTGGAACGCATCCTGGGCTACGCCGAGGAGTTCCAGGGGCAGGCTGCTCTAGGGAACGACCAGAGCGACCAAAGGCCGTAGAAGGTGTCTCACGCCCCGCCAGGGGCAGTCTGTGAGCCGGTCGGGGCGTGCCGCCTCGCCGGCTCACTCCACCTCGCTGAGCGCCTGATCCAGGGCGAGGAGCAGCGCATGGTTCTGCTCCTCAGTGCCTACGGTAATCCGCAGGCAGGTCGGTAGATCCCAGGTGGTGGTGGGTCGCACGATGATCCCGCGGCGGAGCAGGGCGTTGAAGAGGGCCTGTCCGTCCTTGCCAGTGTCGACCATGAGGAAGTTGCCCCATGCGGGAAATACCTTGAGCCCCATGGCGGAAAGCTCGGATGAGAGCAGGGCTTTGCCGGCCCGGTTCATGGCCACGCTCTTCGTGAGGTGTTCCTCGTCGTCAAGCGCTGCGAGGGCGGCCGCCTGGCCGATTGCGTTCTGATTGAAGGAGAGCCTCACCCGGTTCAGGAGGTCGGCGTTCTCCGCTCCCGTCAAGGCAAACCCTACCCGCAGGCCGGCGAGACCGTAGATCTTGGAGAAAGTGTGCAGGATGACCACGTTCCTGCCCTGCTTCAGGTAGGGCAGCATCTCGCCGTAGTCCGGGTCCTCCACGTATTCAGCGTAGGCCTCATCCACAACCACCAGCACTTCGGGCGGCAGGTTATCCATGACGTACGCAAGACCCGCTTTATCGACCATCGCTCCTGTCGGGTTGTTGGGGTTGCACAAGACTAACATCTTGGTGCGCGCGGTCACGGCGGCGACCATATTTGGAAGGCCCAAGAAGCCGTCTTCAGTAGTGGAGACCTCCACAGGTTTTCCGCCCATGAGCAGGGTGGCCGTCTTGTAGACCGGGAAGGTCGGGAACGGCATGACGACCTCATCACCCGGCTCCACGAATACTTCTCCCAGGAACATGATGATCTCATCGGATCCGTTCCCGAGCACTATCTGCTCCGCGGTCACGCCGTACTTGACGGCGAGTTTGGACTTGAGGCGGAATCCGGACGCGTCGGGGTAAATGTGGGATGCTCCAGCCATGTCCTTGATGCGTTCCATGGCTTTGGGCGACGGACCCAGTGGGTTTTCGTTGGAGGCCAACTTAATGACCGTATCGAGCCCGAACTCCCTCTTGACCTCGTCGGCCGGCTTTCCGGGGATGTAAGGGGAAAGGGTGAGTATCTCCCGACGGGGGGCGGCTTTTGCGTCTGCCACCTTTTCTACCTCCCAAAATGGCCTTCTTGTGATGAACAAGTCAGGAAATTCTATTCTCCGGCGCGCCTTTGAACCCTCCTTGGCACGTGGATTGTGCCCATCGCATGGAGGGAACATAAGGAGAGTGCGGGCAGCGAAAGGATGCGACCGGTGTCAGACAAGCGTGGGTCAAGGAGCCTTCACGACACGATGCAAAAGGTGTCGGACTCGCTGGAAAGGGCCAAGATCGGCGAGTATGTGGACCTCATGAACCGCCCTGGCCGGCTTATCTACCTGAACGTCCTCGGGGGACTCTTTCGCGGGATGGGGATAGCGGTCGGGTTCACCGTGCTCGGAGCGCTGGTGATATACGTGCTGACCAGGAACTTCGTGTCGAATTTGCCGATAGTCGGCGATTTTTTGGGCGAACTGGTGTGGATAATACAGCAGTATCTGAAAGGCAAATCGTAGCAAGTGGAAAGGGGACGACCGGCGTGCGTGAAGATATCGACGTGGCGCACTTCAAAAGCCTGTTGGTAGAAAAGCAGGCTCAGGTGAACAAGGGTTTCGAGGAGATCATGAACCATACTTTTTCCCATAGCCTCAAAGAAAGCACCGGGGAGGACTCGTCATACGACCAGCACTCTGCAGACTTGGCCCTGGCGACCTTCGAGCGCGGAAAGGATCTGGGGCTCAAGGACGGCCTCGAGATAGACCGGGCCAAGATCGCCCTGGCGCTTGACCGCGTCGCCAAGGGCAATTACGGCAATTGCCTGCGTTGCGGCAAGCCGATACCTGAAGGAAGGCTCGAGGCGATGCCAGAGGCGGAGCTCTGCATCGCCTGCCAGAAAGAAGAAGAGGTAACGCCCGCAAGCAGGAGGCCGGTCGAGGAGCAGACGCCCCGGCTGGGCCCGCCGGGCGGATTCGAGCTCCTGACAGACGACGTCAATGCGACCGGGGAGGACCGCCCCACCGCCGGCAGAGGGAGCAGGCCGAAGCGGGAGGGACCCTAGAACGGCCCTAGACTGGCCCATTTCCTGTTGCCTGGCATGTCGAGGTCGGTTATCCTTTTGTAGAGGTGCAGCAGAGCTGATTTTCTGGTCGACAATGCTGACGGCCGTCCTCACGGACTACCTTAGCAAGAATTGGATAAGAGCCAATTACGCCCTGGGCGAATCGAGGCCTGTGCTAGGCGAGGTCCTCAGGTTCACACACTGGCGAAACACCGGGGCGGCTTTCGGCATGCTTCAGGGGGCCACGCCTTATCTGGCCCTTGTGAGTGTGGGCTGTGTCCTGCTTGCTGTGATGATCGCCCCGAGAATGAAGGGCTATGGAAACGCCGTGCTCGTGGCGCTGGGGCTGGTTTCCGGCGGTGCGCTTGGGAATCTAATCGATCGCCTAAAGTTCGGCAGTGTGACCGACTTCATTAGCGTCCGCTATTTTTCCCCGATATTCAACGTCGCCGATTCTGCCATCGTTGCCGGCGCTATACTCATGGGTATCTTCTTCTTGTTTTCCACCGGAGGAAGCGTGGAGCGTTGAACGGGCAAGCCCCAAAGACGACCAGAGTCGAAGTTGAGGAAGCCTTCGCGGGGGCGCGATTGGATGTCTACCTGGCCACGAGACTTTCCGGTGAATTCTCCCGTTCAAGGGTGCAATCGCTCATCGGCGAAGGCAACGTCCTCCTCAACGGCGCCTGCCCCAAAGCCTCAACCAAGGTCAAGTTAGGCGACGTAGTGGATGTTACCGTACCGCCCCCGAGGGAGTGGGACGTCGCCCCCGAGGACATCCCGCTGGATGTTATCTACGAAGACCAACACATCCTCATAATCAACAAGCCCAGGGGCATGGTGGTCCATCCTGCGGCAGGCCACTGGGAAGGCACCCTGGTGAACGCGGTCTTGAGTCGCTGCCCCGGCCTATCCGGGATAGGAGGGGAGATCCGCCCCGGCATCGTCCACCGCCTGGACAAGGACACCACCGGCCTCTTGGTGGTCGCGAAGGACGAGAAATCCATGAAGGAACTCCAAGGGCAGATCAAGGACAGAAAGGTTAAGCGCCAGTATGCGGCGCTTCTGCGAGGCCGCCTTCCGGACGACTCGGGTACCGTGGACGCGCCCATCGGCCGCCATCCGGTGAACCGGAAGAGGATGGCGGTGGTCCCAACGGGGCGCCCCGCCGTGACCGACTTCGAGGTGATAGCCAGGTTTGGGCAGGAATACACGCTCGTGTTGGCCAAATTGAGGACAGGCCGGACCCATCAGATTAGGGTCCACTTCAGTCACCTGGGGCACCCGGTAGCGGGTGACCCGGTTTACAGCAGAGGGAAAGGCGAGCTTGGCCTGGAGGGTCAGGCCCTACATGCGGTCCGCTTGGGTCTCTTCCGGCCTTTGGACGGGGAGTATGTCGAGTTCTCGGCTCCTCTGCCGGGAGATTTCCTGAACGCTCTTGCGATCCTCGAGAAACGCTACAAGGAGGAGTTGCCGAAATGGCTGAAATGACAGTCGATCAGACGCGCAAGGAACGGATGGCCAAGATACTCATCGACATCGGGGCGGTGGGCGCGAGGCCAGAAGAGCCGTTTACCTTCACATCAGGCACCAGGAGTCCGGTCTACATAGATGTCCGCCGCCTCATCTCGTACGTGGGCGAGAGGGAGGACACCATCGACATGCTGTCTTCGCTGGTCCGAGAGACCGTGAAGGACCCGATCGAGTACATCGCGGGTGGAGAGACCGCGGGCATCCCCTACGCCGCTTTCCTTAGCGCCACGATGCGGACCCCCATGCTCTACGTCCGCAAGCAGGCCAAAGGGTTCGGCCGGAACGCCCAAGTCGAGGGCAACGTGGTCGATGGGGCACAGGGGATCCTGGTAGAAGACCTCATGTTTGACGGCGGCAGCAAGGTCAACTTCATAAGTGGCC
Source organism: Bacillota bacterium (assembly GCA_040880305.1). Classification (GTDB taxonomy): domain Bacteria; phylum Bacillota; class Sulfobacillia; order Fermentithermobacillales; family Fermentithermobacillaceae; genus JBBDIP01. Next base: position 2,438 of record JBBDIP010000011.1, on the reverse strand, counting down.
TGCGCAACGCGGGTCTTAGGGTCAACCACGTCTTCGTCGTTGCCTCGTACGGGCTCACCGAAGAGTACGAGAAGAGTCTGGGCGCGATCGGCGTGCGGGCCCACTGGGTGACAGACTGGCCCACCATCATCGACGTAGGCGAGAAGGCCGGGTACTTCGGCAAGCATGCTGCGGAAATGGTTAGGGAATTCCTCCGCGATCCTCACGCCTGGTCGCAGGCCAGAGGCGGGAAGTAGGGTTAGGTTCGAGCTGCCGGAGGAGATCTGAGGGCAGAGTGAGAACGGTTCACTGAGACGAGGAGGGATGCGCGTGGGTTCAGACGACCGGGTGAGAAGCTGGCTTGACGAGGCCCAGGCGGATCTTGATACATCCCTGGTTCTTATCCAGGGAGGGCGGTTCAGCGCTTCAGTGTTTCACTGCCAGCAGGCGGCAGAAAAGGCGATGAAGGCGCTCCTACTGAACCATCACCGGGCGCCGTGGGGCCATTCGGTTTGGAATCTATATTTGGCTGCATCCGATTGCCTGGGTGATCAGGATGTGTGTGTCGAGAAGGCAGCCAAGTCACTGGACTTCCACTACATTTCGTCTCGATACCCAGATGCCTTTCCGTCCGGAACGGCTGCAGAGCATTATGACTTGGGCGATGCTGAGGAGGCGTTGGCATGGGCGAAGACAGTGCTAGCCTTCGTAACGCGACACCTGTAAGCGTCCCTTTGCTGCCCGAGTGGGAATCAGGAGTCCGCGCCTTCATCGGGCGCCTCGAGCAGGCATGGAAGGTCCGGTGCGTGGTACTCCACGGGTCGTTCGCGACCGGGAACTGGATAGCAGGCAGCGACGTCGATCTGGTTGTCATCGCAGAGGGTCTACCTGGTAGCTTTCGCGAGCGTCTTGCCGCTATTTCGGATCTACTCCCCCGTGGTGTGCCCATGGAGGTCCTTCCGTACACCCCGCAAGAGTTTGACGACATGCTGGACACCATGCATGTTACCGCGCTTGAGGCTACTTCCAGGGGGATTCCCCTCGTGGGCCAGGGCTATTTCCAAAGCCTCAGGGTCCGCCTGAACGACATGGTAGGGAGGGGCCTCCGCAGAGGCAGGTCGAGCTGGTACTGGGAAAAACATCTACCAGAAGACCGGGGTGGGGGATAGGCAGGAGCTCTTCACCCTCTTCAACTCGGACTCGCCTCCGACGCGCGCCCCGAGCAGTCGGCGGCCGCGGGCGGAACACAGACCTACAGCGTGAGGGGTAGTCCTATGGGTCCTTCCAAGGCTGCATCAGCAGGTGTTGAACTGACCACCGTCCGCGGCGACCATCTCTTGGCCGATTGGCTCGAGGCGTTGTCATTGTGCCTCGCGGGATCCGAGCCGGGCAGGCTCGACGACTTCCGATCTTTCTGGGCAGACTGGTCCTCTGGGCGGATCGCCGGCGGTAAGGTCACTGTCGTAGCGTGGGAGGGAGGGCCTCCCCCCTACGGATCCTATCGCCCAGCCGCAGGCGTGGCTAGGCTGTGGGAGTCTCCGCACTGCGGCGGGAAGTGGTTCGTGGAAGGGCTGGAGGTCATCGCGAGCCAGAGACGTCGCGGCGTCGCCACCAGCATGCTGCAGCTGGGCATCGACCGCTTGCGTGAGATGCAGGTAGTCATACCAAAAGCGATTCGTGATGCCGCCCGGCTCAGGCCAGGCGCCCGGCTCGATGTTAGCCTCGAGCAAGGCAAGATCGTCCTCTCTCCGATCGACCCACTACAGACCCAGGACCTGTACGGTCGATTCGGGGGTTCAGACTTGCTTGGCGACTTGGCGCGTGACCGGGAGGCCGAGTCTCGCGGCGAGGTGGTCCTTGAACGTGGGAACAAACAGCGTAACCCTTGATTCCTGGGCCGTCCTGGCTTGGCTCCAGGGTGAGCCTGCCGGCGCCTTGGTGCGTGACCTTCTCCGGTGGGCCGGCGGCGTTGACGATGCTGCAGCGCGAGTCTCTCCACTAATTGCCCTGGGTCCCGACCAGCCAACCATACTCCTGAACGTGCTCAACCTGGGTGAGGTCTTCTACATACTCGGACGCAGATTCGGCATCGGGACTGCAAGGGACACCATCCGCGACCTCAGGACTATGCCCATACGCATTGTGCCCGCAGACCACACGACAGTGATGGAAGCGGCGTCGATCAAAGTCTGCCATCGAGTATCGTTTGCTGATGCGGTCGCCGCAGATACCGCGAGACTCAATGACAGTATGCTCATCACGGGAGGCCCCGAGCTCAAAGCACTCCCGGATGTTGTGGTGCATTGGATAGGACCACAATCTTGATCTCGCCGAAACCTCGCAAGTTGACATAATCCCTTAGCATGCTCCGCACAGCCTCTACCCTGGCCAATAATGTTAGTTGACATAATAACTATTATAGGACGTAACAGCTGTGAAAAGCCTCCTTTTGATCCCGT